>NZ_JAKUKD010000013.1:0-124556 GCF_024197625.1 Shewanella sp. KJ2020
ACCTTTTAGAGCAACATCCGCTAAAAGCCAGCAAACCAACCAAGATGAGAAAGGCTGCATGGAATGGCGATTTTAGGAGCGAGATTTTCTTTGGTTAAGAGATTTAACAAAGCTTAATCCCGCCCTGACCTCTTGGGCCTGTGATGAATTACAACTTTATCGGGGCAAAAGGATTTATGCGCAGATTAAAGGCGTCACTATGACACAAATGGATATAGCACAATCTCACTGACCCAATTACCGCCAAATTTGTTGCCCGTAAAACCCTGTTAAGGCATTTAGTCTTAGCAGGGTTAACCGCATAAAATATTGAGGTCTATTCAAACTGCTTCACTAATTTCGACATCCGTTCTGCCTGCCCGTGGAGATGATTTATTTCCTCGAAACATTTGAGCGCACTGTCATTAATATGTTCGGCGGTGTCGGCAATCACATGGGCAGACTCGTTAATATGGTCGACTACACTTGCTTGCTCTTCCGTTGCAGCGGCCACTTGATGATTACCCCGATTAATATCGTCAAACTTGTCTTTCACTAATTTTAATGACTCTGTTGCAGTTATCGCATCATGGGCCAAAGCAGTACTTTGCTTGGCCGCTTCGGCGATATTTTGCCGTGTAAAACCAACCGCATGCTGCAACTGCTCAATTTGCCCACGGATTTCTAATGTCGAGGATTGAGTGCGGCTCGCCAAGGTTCTCACTTCGTCCGCCACAACGGCAAAACCGCGGCCCATTTCGCCGGCTCGGGCGGCTTCTATCGCCGCATTTAATGCTAAAAGATTGGTTTGCTCAGAAATGCTGCTAATCACCTCGACCACAGAATTAATGGTTTCGGCCTGGGCGGCTAAGTCCTGCACTTTCGTTTGGGTATGATTCATCGAGGTAGATAATGACTCCATAGTGCCCGCCAGATTGATCATCACCTCACTGGTGGAGTACACATCTTTCAAGGCGGATTCGGTATCTGTGGCGATGCGATGGGCAACCGATGAAACCTCGGCGATGGTTTGCCCCATTTCATTGATCGCTGTGGCGACCTGCTCGGTTTGAGCGCGTTGGGAACTGGCGTGCTCAACCGTTTGCTGGGAGAAACTACTCAATAAACCCACACTCTGATTAATGGCCTGCTCACCGTGTTTAATCTCCTGCACTAAGGTGCCAATTTTCCCCATAATGGCATTAAATCCCTTGGCTAATTGGCCCACTTCATTGTCATAACTGTCATCTAGGCGGCGATTTAAATTCCCGCCATCCTTGGACATAGCGAGTAAACTGTCGCTTACTGCCAAAATATTTTTACTGACATTGCCCGCCAGCAAGAAAGATAAACCGATAAATAACAAGGCAATAACTAAACTAATCCCCACTGATAGGCTAATGACATCATTAATTTGGCTACTGATCTCCGCTTTGGGCATCACCCCGACTAAGGTCCAATTCATTGCCGTTAGTGTCGCTATGCCCAAATAAATCGCTTCACCCTGAAACTCAGTCGATGCAATTTGCTGCCCGCCCTGGCGGGTGTCCAACATTGCCTGTATGGGCCGATAATCGGCCATCGATGCTATGGTTTGATCGAGTAAGGATTTGTTCTTATGGGCGGCAAACTTACCTTGGGCGTCGAGCATAAACATATAACCCGATTGCCCCATATTCGCCTGATTCACTATGTCCGAAATTTTAGTCGCATCGACCCCAATACCCGCGACTGCCATTATATTGCCGCTGGGATCCCGTACCGAGACATTAATAAAGACGGTTAATTTACCTAGGCTCTCGTCGGTATCCAGTGAAGGTTCACGGTCGGGGTTACGACTCAAATAATCGTAGAACCAACGGTCACGCTCATTTTGGCGCGAAAGGGTTTTAAGTATGCCTTCATTGGTGTAATAGGTACCCGTTGGGACCGAAATCCAAAATGCGGCTATCACGCCCTCTTGGCCCATAAAACTTTTTAAATAATTGATAATATCGCCACGGGTCGCCTCACTTTCACCACTACTTTGCCATTGGCGCATAAAAGTGTTGTGGGCCAAGTCCTCCGACATAGTCAAATATTGAGTTAATTCGGTATTAATTTCCGCGGTCGCCTTACCTAATTGGGCGGGTAATAAACTGGCTTCGGTCGAGTGGTAAAACATGTTGGAAAATTGGCTAATATAAATCAGTGTTGAAAACAACATCGACAAGAATAGTGCGCTTGCCATACCGACTGCAACGACAGCCTTTATTGTTAACTTATTAAGATTAAACATGTTTACTCCAATTAGATTTTAGTTATGAGTACATTAGAGTTAATTCAGTATTTTTATTGCTATATCAAAAAGTTGAAACCGCTATCAAAATTCACTCATTTATATTACAACGGGTGGATCCGCCATCGGAACTAAGCACTCATATCCGTTGCGTATAAAGTCAGGCATAAACCCATTTCCTTAGTGTCCGCTTTAGCCCTAAAGCAAGCTCAGTCACGACCTAGTGCATTTGATGTTGCCGACGAAATGCCTCTATGATGGCGTTATCCTCACCCGCTGCCCGCATCGAGCTAATTCCCTGATTTAGAATCTCTATTAGCTTAGGATCCCAACAGGCAATTCGCAGTTAGATAGGTGAAAAAATGGGAAAAATGGTGAATTGAGGTGACTCGTGCAAGGATTTTTTGGCGATTTCATTCCAATACCAAGAGAGGATCCCTGCTTCAATCACAATAGCGTCGACCCTACCATGTAATAGCATATTCACTTGGCTAAGCTGGTTAGGCACTTCCATATAGCGAGGATTTTCTTGGGTGAAATGTAAAAAGTCGGTCCCCAGAAATTGTTTTGCATCTTGGAACCCGGCCACACTTAGGCCATTAAGATCTTCCACCGCGTTAATATTAAGGCCAGAATCGGCACGAACGGCGATCACATTGTGAAAACTGTGGTACGGCTGGCTGTAATACATGCCATTTAAGCCACTCTGGGCGTTGATAAAACAATCGACTTCTGCCTGTGATAATAACCGCAGTGAGCGATAATTGGGTGCGAGTACTAATCGCTCGAGCCTAAGCTCTGCACTATGCAGAATATTTTGCACCAATTCATATTGGATCCCATGGCGCTCATCGAGGAAATAGGGCGCGATAGTGTCACTGACAGCCATGCTGACACTCGGCAGTTTATCCGCAGCAAAAGCCAAGTTACTCAGTAGCATTAGCGAAATATAACGCCATAAACGGGGGCCATAAAAAGAAATGCCGCAATTCATTTAACTCATCCTTTTATTATCTTTATTAATAAGTTACATGATGAAAGCTTGATTCCCCCAAATGCCTCTAATAGGCTGTACTACTGAGGTTAAGCTTCTCCCTCAGATGTTATCGGGCAAATAAATGGTCACTTTTGCACCTCCCAGCACAGACTGACCTAAATGTATTTGACCTTGATGTTTCGCCACCACTCGCCTCACTATTGATAGGCCCAATTTATGATGTTTAAGCACTAATTGCGCTTGTATCTCTTCAGTGCCCCAGCCAGGTCCATCGTCTTCAACGTCGATAATGACCCCCTTAATAGTGCGATAACAACTAATGCTAACCGTCGATGTAGCGTAACGTAGTGCATTGGCTAAGAGATTATTCACCAAACGTTTCATTAAATTAGGATAACAGCTAAATTCAATCACCTCGGAAGTATCCAGCCTAATCTCAATATCATTATCACTTGGCACTAGGGCAATTTGGCCACGAATAAATTGGCTTAATTCTAAGGTGCATTTCTCATTACCCACCTCGCAATACTCATTCTCGGCCAAGGATAAATAGTCATATATATTATCTTCGATATCGCTAATATTATTGCTGAGCTGTTCGCGGGTAGCCACTATATTCTCGGCCGTCATCAGATGGCTTAAAAACTTAATCCGTGCCAGTGGGGTTTTAATATCGTGGCAGACAGTTTCAGCCACCTCGGCCTGAAATTGATTTAATTGCTCGATGTTAGCCGTCATATTTCGCAGCGACTGCGCCAATGGCGCTAAATAGGATTTAGGGCTTAAAGAGAATGCGGGAAACTTACCAAATTTAATTTCAGAGATCGCCGAGCGACGTAAAATTTCAATATCACGGAACAAATTACGGCTTAATAAAAATATCAGTAAAAATAACAATAAATAAAATACATAGGCGAGATCTAAGCCCTGGGCGAATCTGTCCGGCGGCTGCAATTTATTGATGCAGAGGATCTTGCCACCATAGGCGCTACGACAAAGCATCAATCTTTGCTGACTGTCATGCATCGCAAAAACCTCAGCGCTGAAGTTCCCAATGCTGTTAGTGCTAACACTGTTCTGATCGGCGCCCTCTTGATTATCCCCTATGTATCCCCCCCAATAACCAGCGGGATATTCAACAAAAAGCGCATCACTACAATCATTCTGGGCACTGATTTGGCACTCTAAGGGTTGACGGCTCGATTGCAGTTGCTCGACCGCTTGCAACACAAACTCGGCATCGATCACAGGAGTATCGGGCTTACCGTACCAGCGGTACACTTGCCCCAGGCTCAGCGCCAATAGCAACACTGTGACCATTAAACCGCCATTAAAACGCAGCAGCGGGCTCATCATTATCTATCCAACTCGCCATAGGATAGATAATAACCATCACCCCATGAGGTCAACACATTCCACTTGCTGTCGAGCGCCTGTAATTTTTTCCGCAGCCGTGAGGCGCGACCATCCATAGTGCGTGCAATACCATCATAGCTACGGCCTAAATGGCGCTGAAATAACCATTCACGACTCACCACAGAGCCAAATTGCTCGAGCAATGCCTCGAGTAATTGAAATTCAGCCGTAGTGAGATCTAACTTTTGCCCAGCAATTTCCGCCAGCCTGGTTTCACAATCTAGCGATAGATTAAAGCGCTCTAACTTAGTGAGTGCTGGTGCTTGCGGGGCTGTCTTAGCTAAAAAGACGTTGATTTTCGCCAGTAACAATCTGGGGTCCACTGGTTTTAATAAGTAGTCCTGTGCACCTAATGACAAACCATGGAGCTGATGCTGAATTGCCGTTTTGGCCGTCATAAATATAATCGGACATTGGGTTTGTTCACGTATGGCGGCAACAAAATCAAAACCACTTCGCCCCGGCAGCATCACATCACAGAGCATCAAATCCACCTGTTTTTGCTTTAGCACGAATTCAGCCCTATTAGCATTAGTACAACAAGTCACTAAATAACCTTCGTTCTCTAAACATAATTTGATAAGGCGAGTAAGTTCTATATCATCTTCGAGCAATAAAATATGGGCTGACATTAGAATAGACTCCAACTGAGACGACGTTGTTGCAGGGGCGGAGACTCTTTACGCATTAACTCTATCTTTTGCCGCGCTAGAATCTGGGCGCCGCTGGCATCAAGCAGCAAGAACTCCATCCCTTCATCCATCTGCACCTTTAGGCTAAACAACTCCATCTCTTGGGCGCAGAGTAAGTGTGCATCGGGTGCGTTTGCGTTAACAAGGCAGGCGGGGCTATCGAAATGCCAACGTATGGTGAGCGTCATCTCGCACACTTCATCGGCGGGGGCGATACAGACTCTGGGTAAAATCTCAAACATCACAGGCTCAGCATTAACAGCACTGCTGAGCCATAATAAATTTAAGATAAACGCCCATTTCACCATGTTTTCATCACTCCGATAAACCAAATATCCTGAGTGTTAGTGTCAAAGAGATAGCTTTTCTTAAACTCATCGGCTAACCATTCGCGGCGCCAACTGCCAATAACGCGAAGATCGACCGCAATCGACCAACTCAGCTCTAATTTAAGAGAAGGTAGCCACTGAGCGCCGGGAGAATTTAAGGCGATTTTACGGGTATCGGCCTTCCCCAAACCAAAGTAATAATTACTGTAATCGCTGTCGAGCCAACGCGCACCAAGGGTTGTCGCTATCTCCAACTTGGACACTTGGGCTAAATAACGCAGCTCATTGTTCCATTCGCTGCCATGATGAACATTGCTAATGTCACCGTGGAGGGCACTTTTAAATTGCCACTCACCAAAACGCCAAAAGATAGAGCTACCACCGAGGTAACTCAGGTGACGATCAGAGGGATGCAACATACTACTCAGCGATGTATTTGTGGGTAAAACTATTAAGAGATTACTCGCTGAAATGCCCGCTAACAGTGAGTCTTGCATTTCATCTTGACGAAATAACAGCCCATCGAAACTTTGTTTAGTGGTGATATCCCAGGAAAATGATGACGTCTCAAGCAGATTGAAACCGAGATCTAAATCTTCGATATAAAAACGATCATGATAATAGGACCAACGGGGCAATAAATAGATAGGTAAATCGTTACCGCCAAATAGTGGAGAGCTATAACGTCCAAGTCCTATGCCCACCGACATATTTCCAGCTGTAGCACTCGGCGTATCGGCAACCGCCATCGTTTGTGCTGTGAGCAGAGGGAAACTCAACAGCAAGGCAGACAATAGTCGTCGCCAATAAGTCATGCTTAGTTCACACATTAGAATACCTTATAAAAAACCCCTCGCACTTTACCAACTGGCTACATTTTTTACTATACAACAACCTTTGTCGTTACACTTTTGTACAAATAGACCCTATCTCCCTCTTTTACATGGATAGAGTATAGCCCTAGCCATACTCATTGATGGTTAAAATTACAGCAACAAATCCCGATTAACCCACGCTCACATCGAAATTCTGTTTCTTTAATTAGTCCCTGCCAAACGCCAATTTCAAGGCCGTTTCGATTCAAGCCCTATCACAACAATTTCCCCCTATAACCCGATAACCAAACACTGACACTGCTCTTGGTACAATTTCGTACAGTTATCGATATGTTTCAAATGTTAGCATTTGGTTTCGCACAGCTATATGTGCCCACAAAAAATGGAGCAAAAACCTGTAATAAAAGAGGTTACAGACTTATAGAAGCCTAGTGTTGTTGCTTATCAGAGTCGAGGTCAAACAGGTCTACTTCCGCAGAACGTCATACTTATAACAAAAATATGGAGTTTTTCATGACATCGCAACACAGATTAAAAGGGACGGCGCTAGCGGTCTTCGGGGCTTTGTACCTTGGAGTCGCCGGCCATGCCGCCGCCGAAATCGGCATGAAAAAGGCAGATAAAGGGGGGTTTTACCAGCCCACCTTCACCAATGAAGAAGTCGAAGCCTTTAACAGTCAACGCAAAGCCGATGCTAAGGGAGATGTGTTAGTCGCTCCCGGTAAACCCAACCATGTGCTGAATAAGCGTCAGCAGCAAGTGTTCAAATTTGATGATTCGATCAAGGGTGAACATACCTTTATCGTCCAATTTAATGATAAACCCGTTGCCACCTACAGCGGTGATCTAGCAGGTTTTGCCGCGACCAATCAACTGGTTGGCAAGGCTGCCAAGGACATGGGACCCCAAGCTAGCTTAGCCCCTGCAGCCCAGAGTTATCAGTCGATGCTGGCCAATAAGCAACAAGGCACTATGGCTCAGGCAAGAAGCCAAGGCGCCAACTTTGAAATATTGCGCCAGTACACCCTAGCCAACAACGCCGTTGCGCTGAAGATGACCCAAAGGGATGCCGCCATCATGGCGACCCTCCCGGGGATCAGTAAGATCACCCCTAGCCGAGTATTCCAACTCAAGACCGACCGCGGCCCAGAATTTATCCACGCCGATAGTGCTTGGGCGGGCAATACCGACTCGGGTCTAAAGGCTCAAGGTGAAGGCATAGTCGTGGGCATTATCGACACGGGGATCAACACAGATCACCCCGCGTTCGCCTCGGATGCTGAGTTTACAACCAGCCACCAAAAAATGGGGGGAGCCTTCCTCGGTGACTGCCAAGAAGATGCCAGCCTATGTAATGATAAGCTCATTGGGGTCTATTCCTACGATGTGATCACCGCAGTCTATAACGCCCCTGAATTTCAAAAATATTCTTGGCAAACCAACCAGATACGTCCACGCAATGGTGAAGACTATAACGGTCATGGTTCCCATACCGCCAGCACAGCCGCGGGTAACCGCATAGAGAATACCCCGCTGCAAGCCTCCAATGGCGAGAAAGTTAGCGATGGGGTTACTCTGCCATTCAATTTCGACCATACCTCAGGCGTAGCACCTAGGGCACATATAGTCGCCTACCAAGTGTGCTGGCCAGGCAGTGGCGACGACCCCTATGCTGGTTGCCCAGAAGAAGCGATACTCTCGGCTTTTGAAGATGCCATCAAAGACGGCGTCGATGTGATTAACTTCTCGATTGGTGGTTCCGAAAGCTTCTCTTGGGAAGACCCCATGGAACTAGCGTTCCTCGCCGCCCGTGAGGCGGGAATTTCGGTAGCCGCGGCCGCAGGTAACTCTGGCCCCTATTTTTATAGCGCAGACCATACTTCACCATGGGTAACCACAGTAGGAGCCTCGACCCATGACCGTACCTTAGATACGGGTAAAACCAGCATCACGGCGTTCGAATCTAGTGGTCCAAGCTACAGCATTCCGAAGAAGCCCATCGTAGGTAAAGGCTTTACCGATGAACTATCCGGTCAGTTTGTGTTAGCCGAAAAGTACCCAGATCCGAACCCTAGCGATGGTTATGCGGCTAAAACCTGTAACGCGCCGTTCCCAGCGGGTACCTTCACTTCAGATCAAATCGTGGTCTGTGAGCGTGGCGATATTGCCCGTGTCGACAAGGCCGTTAACGTCCAAGCTGGTGGCGCCGGTGGTCTGGTACTGCTGAACGTCAACTATAGCGATGTTACCGTGGCCGACAAATTTGTCATTCCCGGCATTAACGTCGACACCAGTGTAGGCTATAGCCTGAAAAACTGGATCAACCAGAGCAATGGTAGCGCCCGTGGCACCATCACGGCCCATGTTAATGAGTATAATTTCAATGAAGACAACGGTAACCTGCTGGCGCGTTTCAGCTCCATGGGACCAAGCCGCTTTATTGATAACTTAGTGCCGGATGTTACCGCTCCTGGGGTCAATATCTATGCCGCCAACGCCGATGATCAACCCTTCACTAATTATCCTGCCGCCAGCGACTGGACTATGATGAGCGGTACTTCCATGGCATCCCCCCATGTAGCGGGCGCCATGGCGCTACTGACTCAGTTGCATCCAGAGTGGACCCCGGCTGAAATCCAATCGGCACTGATGTTGACCGCCAACGAAGTGAAATTTCAAACTTCACCAAGCCAACCAGCTCAACCAGTACCCTATAACTTTATGGCCGGTGCCGGTTCTATTGATGTGGCCAAGGCCGATGCCACGGGTCTAGTGCTGGACGAGACAATCGACGGCTACCAGGCCGCCAACCCTAATAACGGCGGCATAGTCAACTGGCTCAACCTGCCTTCGATGGTGGACATGAACTGTGAGCAAGAGTGCAGTTGGATGCGTACCGTTAAAGCCACTAAAGATGGCAGTTGGACTGTCAGTACCGAAGTGAAGGAAGATGGCGCGACCATCACAACCTCCCCAAGTCATTTCAACCTTAAGGCCGGTGAAACCCAGAGCATTATGGTCAAGATGAGACTACCCAATATTAGCCGTCATCTGCTTGAACCAGATGATGCCAGTAGCCCATGGGAAGGTAATACTAACTACTCACTGTTTAACGGCCAGTTAAAATTGACCGAAACCTCGGGCAAATCACCCGAACTGCATATGCCAATTGTCGCCTTGTCCAACTACGATCAGCTGCCGTACTCCAAGAACATCTTGTTCAACCGAGACCAGGGTAGTGAAACCTTTGTGGTCAACACGGACAATTACAGCCAGTTCACGCCAAGGTACTACGGCCTAGTTAAGCCGGAGTTGCAAAGCTTCGAACTGCCGCTGGTCAGTCCTATGCTTAATGTTGATACCATCAAAAACGACTGGGGTCTGACCAAAGTGGTTGTCCCTGAAGGCACTAAACGCCTGATGCTCGAAGTGCAGTCTACCGAGCTTATCGGCCATGACGACAACCAAAACCCTCGCTATTCCAAGCAGAGCCCTGTATTGACCTTAGGTTTAGATGCCAATGGCAACGACGGTTTCATCCCTTCCCAGGAAGAGCTTGATGCCGATCCTTATTCCCTCGGCAATGAGTATCGCCGTGAGATGGTGTGCCAGTCTTCATCTACCTCGGTTCAAAACTTCTGTGACATTGTCGATCCTACACCTGGCACTTATTGGGTTGCCCTGACCAACGTGGGTAACACGGATAAAATATATAAGTCCACCCTAGGTATTGCCATGTTGTCCAACGACAGCGAGGCGAGCAACTTTACAGTAACGGGCCCCAGCGAACATGATGGCAACGGTAACTATGAACTGACTCTGAATTGGAATATGCCAGACGCCAAAGAAGGCGAAGTGTTCTACGGTGGCTTTGATCTAGGTAATATGCCAGGTGCCGAAGGCACGCTAGGCTTCACCTCGCTCAAACTCGTTCGCGGTCCAGATAACCTAGGCTTCAAGGTCAGTCAGGACAAGGGACGCAATATGGATGTCGTCGATATCGATATCACTATGCAGCCTAACCTTGAGTCCAATGACCGCGACTTCAGTTTCAAGCTAACCTTGCCAGAAGGTATGCGTCTCGCACCCGAGACACTTAAGACCCTCAACAACAAGAGTATTGCCGGTTTAGAAATTGATGAACATGGTCTGAGCCTTGCGGGTAATCAGCTCAGTACCCGCAATGTGCCCCGTGAATATGTGGTAACCAACAGCTTGACCTCGGCCCAGTGTCGCACACCGCTTATCGATGAGCATTCCGATGGTGGCTATATCGACCTGTTTGAGTTTGGTATGCAGCCGGAACAATCTTGGCATATAGGTACCTATAGAGATTACAATGACTTGCCTATGGACTGGCTATTCTGGGACATGGATCAAGAGCAGTTCAAACTCTATAACCAAGACAACGGCGGCTTTATTCGCATGCATGCTGTGGGTGCAATGCAGTTCAACACCAACCATTGGATGATGAACTATACTCGCGGCCCTGGCTTCCTGTATGAATCGCTCAACCCCTTCTGGCGCGGCACCTTCGAGGCCAAAAATCGCCGCCATTGGGAAGATCCATGGGGTCTGACTATTGCGGCTCAGTACGATAGTGACCGTCCAGATCTCGGCGATCTACTGTTTATGGAGTTTGACAATGTCACCGATACCCAAACAGGTGATGAGTACGACTATGAAGTTATCATGCGTCCAAATATCGATTTTAGAGACAACCGTTTCGAAATGATGTTTGCCTATGACAACCTAGGTGGCAACCTCGCTAAGGGCGCTATCTTCGTTGAAGGCTTTGACAGTGTATTCTCATCGAATGCGGGTCCGAAAGATGGCTACCTCTACTCCATGATAGGTTTTGACAACCTTGATGAAGTACTAGAAGACAATCTGGTGATCTGCTTTGACTACCAAGGTCCAGAGCAGAGCGGTATCGATCTGACCGTTAAGGCGGTTATCCAGCCAAACGCCGTTGGTAAGAATCTCGACGTGCAACTCACTCACGTTGTAGAAGGTGAACAGGAAACCACTAGCCACCACTACATTCAAGTCAACAGCGACATTAAGGTAGCAGAAATGCCTAACCTGACGGTCGCCGAAGATGGTGAATTGAGCGGTATCGAAGTCCTCTATATCGATGCTAACAAGGTGAGCAACACTGTGCTAGTGGCAGGTGAGCATGTGCAGGCCACAGTCGAAGGCAGTCGCTTCAGTCTCAAACCCGATGCTGACTTCTTCGGTGAAACCTTAGTGACAGTGACAGTGCAGGATAACGAGCATGCCAGCGATCAGACTAGCACTAGCTTTATGTTAACCGTAACCCCTGAGCAGGATGCACCTCAAGCTGCTGTTGTCCAAGCGCAAATCAGTGCTACAGAAGGCACTAGCGTCACCTTAGATGCGACGACTTCGGTCGATGTTGACGCCGATAACCTGAGCTTCGAATGGGAAGGTCCAGGCAGCATCAGCAATGCAAATAGCGCTATCGCAACTGTGACAGGCCTCAGTGTTGGCGATCACCAGTTCACTGTTACTGTGTCCGATGGTTCGAATGAAAGCAGTGCCACTGTGATGGTCAAGGTCGGTGCCGCTCCAACACAGACAACCCCTGACGAGTCTACATCTGACAGTTCAGGCGGTAGCTTAGGTTGGTTAGGGCTCATGCTACTCGCCCTAGGCGGTCTGCGTCGTAAGCACTAATCCTTAAGTTTTAAATATAAACAAAAGGCCTTGATTTCAAGGCCTTTTTATTTCTACTAGCGTCAATTGCTTAATACTAAAAGATTTATTCCTAACCCTATCTCACCCTTTGCCCTACCAAGCACTATTTAACGACTGCAAATCTTCACGGTATAAACTCAAAGAAAGGGCACTATTCAATGTTTCCAAAGAATCACAGATCACAAAAGAAACATTTTTCAAACATTTTAAACATTTTAAACATTTTAAACATTTTAAACATTTTAAACATTTTAAACATTTTAAACATTTTAAACATTTTAAACATTTTAAACATTTTAAACATTTTAAACATTTTAAACATTTTAAACACAATTAGCGCATGGTTGTTATACTTCAATCGAGTTAAAAGGAACTAACATTATATTTTTTCATTTCTTTGAAATGTAGAATTTGCGGAGTCACGTTAATGTCAAAAACTTCATTATTTATAGCTTTGCTGGCCGTCGCGGGTTCTACTTATGCCAATGCCGGTGACTTAAGCATTAAAATCGGTGGTTTTTATGCCCTGTCAGACGCTAGCATGAATGTATCTAATCCCGATATCGATGAAAGTTATACGCTCGACTTTGAATCTGATCTCGGCCTTACTGAAAATCAATTTTTGCCCTTTTTTGAGATTAATTACCAATTCTTTGAAAAACATCATATTTATCTTGATTGGAAACAACTTCACCGTAACTCAGAAATTGATGGCGTAACTCGTCCGTTTGAAATCGAAATTGACGACATTGTTTATAATGTTCAAGCGGGAGGTAAGTTAGCCACCACACTAAACATTGATATTGCTCGTATTAGTTACGGTTATGATCTTTTCCAAGGCTCTGATTACAATTTAGGTTTTTTGCTCGGATTCCATATCATGTCTATCGATACGGCATTTGAGGGGACCATAGCGGCCTGCGCCTCGACTGAACTGGTTAATAATGTGTGTAGCTCTACCCCAATTCCACGAGTTGTTGAAGAAAGTGTCACAGCACCATTACCAGATATTGGAGTGTATGGAAGTTTTGAAATGCTTCCAGGTTGGCAGTTTATTGCTCATGCTCAATATTTCTATGTAAAAGTCGATAATTTTCAAGGGTCATTGGTCGACCTCCAGGCTGGTATCGAAGCCAAGATTACTGAAAATTGGCGTATGAGTGTTGCCTACAACTACTATAAAGTGAATGTGGATATTGAGGAAAACGGTGAAAACAACGCCCCTAAAGTAACTGATTTCAACGTAAATTATAGTTTTGTTGGCCCTATGCTAGCCGTGAGTTACACTTTCTAGCGCTCAACATCCTATTAAAATAGTGAACGTCAATTCATTTCATTATTGTATAAATTGAGGGTGCTTTTTAGCACCCTCAATCATAAAACAATTTCAGCTTTATTCATCCAAATACAATCACTTACTATACTATAACCATATAAATCGCAGCTCTTTATCCGAGACAATTAAACGAGCGTTACTGTCTCTTCGGGTAAATGCTCTGGACTGACAGGTTTAGAAAACAGATAACCTTGGAAGTGCGGGCAATGCTGTTGCTTCAAAAACATAAATTGGGCTTCGGTTTCAACACCTTCGGCGACCACATCGAGTCCCAAACTGCTCGCTAAGGAAAGAATCGTCTTAACTTTGCAGCATCTTAAATCCGTACCTAAAATCCTCCTAAAGCTCAAAGACAGTACACTGAATACCCACCTTCGCAGAAGTGGCAATATAAAACAGCAATGCCCTTTAGCCTGATTGGGATTGCATAATAAAACGCTTAGATTTAGTGCCTATTTTATTAAGGGATATAGGGATTTAGGGTGCAGTCCTTTGGGATGGTACTAGAGTGATAGTGAAACTTAGGGGCTATAAGCTGAGGAGAGATAGTACGGCTTAGAAGAGTACAGTTTAGGAGAAATAGTGTGACTGAAGGAATCGTGCTTAACACTTTATCGCAGCAATAAAAAACGGGCCCCAAAGGACCCGTTTTGGCTACCAAGTGACCCGAAGTTTCGCTTCGGGGATCGGCTTATTTCAGTGTACGGCGACGTACCATAGCCACAGGTGCTAGCAGCAGTGCCAACCAGCCTAGAGCACCGCCAGAGCTTTCTTTAGCAGGTTCTGCAGTTGGAGGCGCAGGGAAGGTACAGCTGCCATCATCTTTGTTAGCAGCGGCATCGTAGTTAGTCGCTGTAGAATCGGTACAGCCTAACTCTTCGCCGTCAGAATTCACGGTCAACATGAAAGAACGTACCGCTTTGTCTGTGCTATTCACACTGTCAGCCACAGTCACCATCACTTCCGTTTCACCGTGCCAGTTTGCATCAGGTGTAATAGTCACACTTGAACCGGCACTATGATCACCAACAACGGCAGTAATATGCTCCCCACTGACTGAAATCACGTTAGGATTAGCGTCAATGTCGGCGTAGGCCACTGTGATATCAAAGGACTCATTTTCATCGACAGCAACATCGTTAAAGTCAGCTAAAGTGATATTGCCTGCAACCTGGATTGGATTTGCAATCACAGTCTGCCCCATACCACTCACATCACTGGTGAAGTCCATGTTCAGCGTTTGACCAGCTGCAGTCTCGGCAACACGTACTTGGAAGCTCACATCAAACTGAGTCGCTTCTGGGCCAGTGTAGTCGTAACAAATCACTTTATTACGCTTAACCACGTCTTTCAGACCATTATATGCGGCGCTGATACCCGTTTCTTGACCATAGGGCCAGCCAAAGATATCCAATGGGCCGTAGTTGCCATGTAGACCAATAGAGCCATAGTCATCTTGATCGGCAAAGTCCATGTCACCATAGGCCATCACAATCTCAAACTCGCCTTCGCCATATCGGTAGGTCTTGTTTAGGATAAGATCGAAAGTATAGCGATCATCGTATTCCACACCTGTCGGAGTCGTCCCAAACCAATTGGCTTCAAGGCCTTGAGTGCGAGCATTGATCCATTCGATAATAACTTCATCACCAGTGAAACCATACGTAATACCTGAACCTTTCCACGGCTCAATCATATTCTGTACCAATGGTGCTCCTAGCGCATCTACAGGTAAAGAGAAGCCCGAAGAACCACTCGAATAACCACGCCAGAACGGTGCGATAAAGGGTCCATAGGGATTCATGTAGTATGGGAAGGGCTGGCTAAGATAGTGGCTCGTTGCGCCCCAATCTGGACCAAAAGTCACAAAGCCCTGGGGTGAGATAATAAAGCGATCATATTTAGTATATGCCTCGTTATTAAACAAGTTCATATGACCTTCATCACCCCACAAATCCGCTAAATGTACTTCAAACGGATTGGTGTACACCCACTGACCCGAGGCATTATCATAATTCCAATCTCCGTCAGCATCGGCCATAGTGCCGCCAATCGTCGGTACAAAACCATAGTTTTCAGCTAAACCAACGAAACCACCTTGGTTGCGACCATAGTTTGGTACGCGGCACTGAGCATTGGTTTCACTGTCGGTCACGTTATAGGTGCGCATCCAATTAGTAGAATCCTGCTGCACACCCGCAACGCGAATGGTGTTACCCTCAACGGTTAAGTTAGCCTGCTGTGCTGGGTTGCTAACCTTGAGTGAACCAGGCACTAAGGTTAATCCCGCGGGGATCACTGTGCTTAAGTCAATATCCCTATCTGCACCGGAGTTGTTCTCAACCACATGGACGCTAACATCGACGATATCACCGCCGCGCACGGTTTGATTGTTATTGACACTCACATCATCCACCCCACGTTCGAGTCGAACTGGGATGAAGCCTACGCTGCCAGGTGCCACGCTGCTGCCAATATCGACACCGGCATAGGCCACTTCACCTTCGGCCAGATCTGATAAATTCCAGTTCAGATCTAATGCGATTGGATTACCATCGGTAATGGCAGGGCCTGTTACCGTCAAACCATTTTCGCCTTCGGGTACCACAGCCACGGCGACTTTATAACTATCGACGAGATCTTCTGCGGTAATGCCCTTATTACCATATGGATCAGGCCCAGTCTCCTCATCCCAATCGCTCATATCGTAGGATGTATTTGCCAGCATCACCCAGTATTGGCCTGCATCAGGGTTGGTTAGGCTGCAATAATTCAGTTCAATTTGAGTCGTCGATGAACAAATCCACTCATCGTCAAAATCAGCCTCACCATTGCCATTAAAATCGCGGCCAATATGGATAGCCAATCTACCATCAAGATTTCCTAGCAAATCAAACCATCCTGGCCCATCGGTATGCGCTAACACTTCGACCACAAATCTCGCAGTACCCTCTGGTATATTAATCAGTGAAGTTTGCGCATGTCCGCGCTCATTTTTACCATCGGAGTAAATCGGAATATGATTCACATCTTGTGGTAAGGTAACCTCTCTAATTTCAGCCTTTACTGGGCCATGGCCACGGTATACCACATCATTACTGGCCGCCAACGGTAAATTGGCGACTCGATAACTACCATTGTCACGGTGCACAGTTACATTTACAGCTTCTGGTAAATCTTGACGATCAAAGTTAATTGATACTGGCCAATGTGACTTAGGAATAGAGGCATCTGTCGATGTCAAATTCACATTAGTCCACAGCTCTACCCCTTCTAGACTGTCGCCAGAGCCCTGCAATTTAGAATCATACTGGTATTGCACATCTGTGATATCAGCCTTGATGACTATGCTCTGGCTTTGGCCCGCTTTAAGACTGAAACTGGCTGGGAAAAATTCCATCTTGACATTATGCATGTCAATTTCGCCCTCAAAAGTCGAGGTCCAGCGGTCATAAGACCAAGAATCAGAGCTTAATGTCCAGCTACCATCACGGGTAGCCGTCACGGTACGAACCCAAGAACACTGTCCACCGCGGCAATTGCTGTTTACCAGCTGTGGCAGGTTGAGCTGACGTACATCGCCACCTTTATGCGGATTGGCTAAACTGAAATTGGCAGCGGTTTCATCCATGATAAGGCCCGCATCAACTGCGGCCTTAACATCAACACGGCCGGCACCTGCGCGGTGTTGGGTGGCAGGATGCCCCTCTGGCAAATAGCTTGGTTCGACGTCACGTCTAACGGTTTGTGACGCTGTCATCTCCAGCGCCGACTGCACCTCTGCCGCAGTCCAATTTGGATGCGCTTGGCGAACTAACGCCATAGAACCAGCAATATGCGGGCTCGCCATCGATGTGCCGCTAATCATGCTCCAGTCCTGTGACATTGCAGAACCAGGGTTCAACGGATGCTGATCGGCATAGGGCGCTAATATATTTACCCCAGGTGCGGCAATATTCGGTGCTAAATGGTGACTGTAGGTCGTAGATGGGCCAAGGGAGGAGAAGTCTGCCAATATATCACCTGCAGCGGGGTCAATAACCCGTGCAACTGAGCCGCCAGTGATACTGATAGTGTGTTCAGTCGCACCATCATTCAACCAGTTAAGGATGTTGTTACCCGCATTGTTGGTAACATGAATACCTGGTAAAGGGTATGCATCATCATAAACTTGTTGCTCTTCAGCCGTAATACCTGAGTACCACTGCTCGTTATACAGAATAAACCCACCAGCGCCCCCCGCCAGCACATTATATGCCTTGGAGACGCGTGCATTCTCTCCGCGCTTACAGATAACGATTTGATCACTGGTAAAAGTGCCAGGTGCAAATTCATTCAAACACTTTTCATCACCGAAATCGGCGGCGACCACTGGTGTACCATTGGCAATGCTACTCGTTGAATAACCCGCAATATCATCACCCCAGCTTGAATTCGGATCGATATACAGATAGGGGGGATTATTACCGCCAGTAAAGGAGAGCAGATTCTGGGTAATATCCATTACACGATCGTGAGTGCTCGCTGCTACAACCATAGTCCAAGGGGATGTATGTCCCAGACTACCAAAGAAAGTGTTGTTGGCATCGCCACCTGAGTTACCGGCAGCCACTGCGACTGAAATCCCCGCTTCACGCGCCGCGAGTATGGCCAGTTCTACCGAGTCATCCCATGGGAACCGTTCACCGCCACCGATAGAAAAGTTAATCACATCGACATTATCTTCGATGGCTTGCTCGTAGGCTTTTAGCATTGCCTCTTCGGGACAGCCTTCTAAACCACAGGCTTGATAGGCAATGATATTGGCATGAGGTGCGACACCAGAGGCGGACTCAAAGTTAAAGCCCATAGGAACGCCATCACCATCACCAATAGAACTGGCAAGTAATGGTACATTTTCAATATAGTTACCCGCTGCTGTACCTGCGGTATGACTGCCGTGGCCTTGATAGTCTTCACCGGTTGCAGGTGCTAATCCTTGGTACTCATCGGTAATCACGGGCCAGCTATACACGCCGATCAACTTGTCATTACAAGTTAATTTTCCCGTGGCGCAATCGCCAAGATAGTTACCTTCACCCAATGGGTTCGTATGATCGTAACCATCACCACCTTTGTCAGCAAAAGCCACATGATCTGTATTAATACCCGTATCGATAATACCGACAACAATACCCTCACCCTTTTGTGGCAAGTTTACCGAGGTATTACCGGCCCACACTTGATCGGCACCAATGAAAGCGGGGCCGCGATCGGTCTGGATCTGTTGCATGGTCGAACGATGAATAAATTCAACCTGGGGCAAACTGGCCAATTTCTTAGCTTGTGCCTGGGTCATTGAGATTGAGAACCCATTAAGTGCATTGGTAAAGTTAGCGCGGGCGTTCGAACTGACACCTATCGCTTTAGCTTGCTGCACCACGGAATCTTGTTTGGACATCAAGTAGTTTTTATAACTCGCCACCCGCGATTGCTTAAGCCCTTCAATATCGGCTTGAGCCACATTGATTTGCTGAGATTGGCGGCTCGATTTAGTGCTAGCAGCACTACTCGCTTGTTGAACCAACTCTTCCTTAATCGCGCTTTTTGCAGTGGCTTGATAACCCTTAACACGACCATCATAAGTCGCAATAGGCAAATCTTTAAGACGCACGATATAAACATCTTCACCGGTACGCTCGGGTTCGGCTATAAACTTATTGCGACTGGATGCGGCATTTATTTGTTGGTTTACGCCCCCAGGAATAGCGCTATGTCTGCCCTGTTGTTGTGGTTTATTGCTGCTCGTGCCTTTGACACGATTAATCAACTCTGCGGGGATATGCTTTAATGCCCCCTGCGAGCCAACGGCACTTGCCGTCAAAGATGGGGTAACGGGCCGCGCCTCAATTGAGACAGCCATGCCCGCACCATAAAGTGCGGCTAAGGTGGCCACGGTTAAGGATTTTAATTTCATTATGTTCTCCTGACGGGCGTAAATTTAGAGGTTATAGTTGCCCAACCGCATTAGCCTACGTCATAAATCGAACACAAACTGTCCAAAAGTGTACACACCATTAACAAGCTTAATACCTATTTAAAATCTAAAGACAACAGTATCCGTACAGACTCGACGATATGAAATAGCGATGACGACGGGTAGGGACAAGGCAGAAATGGCGCATCTGCACATAATCCCTAGTAATGGCACAAAAATAAGCAGAGGTGAGTTAACAATACGAGTATTGCCTGTAGATTAGACAGCTACACTTTCATCTTCGGGTAAATGCTCTGGACTGACAGGTTTAGAAAACAGATAACCTTGGAAGTGCGGGCAATGCTGTTGCTTCAAAAACATAAATTGGGCTTCGGTTTCAACACCTTCGGCGACCACATCGAGTCCCAGACTGCTCGCTAAGGAAAGAATCGTCTTAACGACGCTGGCATCTTCAGGGCTCTGAAGCATACGGTCGACAAACGAACGGTCAATCTTAAGGGTGTTGATCGGCAGCTTAGTGAGATAATTTAGCGAGGAATAACCAGTACCAAAGTCATCTAGGGAGAATCTAATTCCCAGCGCTTTAAGCTCCGCCATCGCTAAGGTGGTATTTTTAATGTCGTCCTGCAACATGCTCTCAGTGATCTCCAGCTGTAAGCTCGCTGGTGAAATGGCATATTGATTTACGGTGGCAACGACAGAGGCAACAAAATTTTCCCGTTGCAACTGTTTAGCACTCACATTAACCGCGACCACCCAATGTTTGCGTGTTGGATGTGAACGCCAATCATGGATTTGTTTACATGCCGTACTCAGCACCCATTGGCCTATATCCAAGATCAGCGTGCTTTCTTCTGCCAGTGGAATAAACACCTCAGGGGAAATAGGGCCTAAACTAGGGCTATGCCAACGGACTAAGGCTTCGACACCTTTAATCCTATTATTAGCGTTAACTACCGGCTGATAATGTAGTGAGAGTTCATCCCGTTCAATGGCGGTTTTTAATTCCCTAAGTGTTTCATTACGACGGTCCATAGCCCTTTGCAGCACAGGATCAAAAAAGGTCACACAATTACGCCCATTAGCCTTAGATTGATATAGTGCGATATCGGCTTGCTTGAGTATCTCGGAGGGACTTTCAACGTCGTTGCTAAAAATACTGACCCCTATACTGGCGGAAGTTCTAACAAGCTTGCCACTGAGTTGGTATGGCTCGGCGAGGAAGGTGCAAATATTTTGGGCCATTTGCAGTAGATATCCCAGCGTTTGCGCTTGGCTCTCCCCTAACTCTGTCAGCAAGAGCACAAACTCATCCCCACCGAGTCTGGCACAATTAACCGCCGAGTTAGTAAACTGCTGAATGCGATGCGCCACTTGTTTCAGCAAATCATCACCAATCCCATGGCCGAATGAATCATTGATATCTTTAAAGTTATCAAGGTCCAATAGCATGAGTGCATGAAAACTCACCCCTGCTTTAGCGCTGCACAACTCGCCGATTTTCTCTTGAAGAAAGCGGCGGTTTGGTAACCCGGTTAAGTCATCGAACAGGGCGAGCCGTTTCGCCTCTTGCTCTGCTAATTTTTGCTCAGTGATATCCGCTCGGATGGCGATATATTGCAGAATTTTACCTTGCTCGCCGACAAAGGGCACAATAGTCGTGCTAACCCAATACAGGGATCCCTCTTTGGCACGATTGCACACCTCACCATGCCAAAATTGACCCCGGCTAATGGTTTGCCACATTTCCTTAAAAAAGGCAGGTGCATGATAGCCTGAGTTGATAACTCTATGGGTTTTACCTATTAACTCCTGGCGCGAATAGCCAGAGATACTGCAAAATTTATCATTGACCGAAGTGATAACCCCTTTGGCGTCGGTAAAAGCCACGATCGCGTGTTCGTCCAAGGCGGTTCTAAGCTCTTCCATTTCCTTCATCGCCAGTCGTTTTTCATTTTCGGCGACGACTTTCGTGGTGATATCGCTGACCAAACACAGCACTGAATCTATCCTGCCATCGGCTTGTTGTTCAGGAACGGCCTTTACCATGCAATAGGCCGTTGTACCGTCGGGCTTTATCACGCAGTGTTCAAACTCGATCGCCTGCCCGGTAAACGCTAACGCCATATCTTGCCGGCAACTATCACCAAAATCCGCAAGAAAGTTATTTGGGATATGAGCATCGGGCAGAGATCCCTGCATCGTATCGGAAAAGTCCGCCATAAAGCGGTTGATATAGCGGTAATCAAACGAGGGATCGAAGCGAATGACCCCGATCGGCAAATTGCTCAAAATGGTATCGAGTTCACGCTCATTCCTAGCGGAGCGCATCTCTGCCATATGGAGCTGGTTATAGGGTTTTTCCAGCTCCGTCCAAAAAATACTCTTATAAATCAATAATGCTGAGGTTATCTTTAAGATATGGCCGACAAAAAGTGACATATCGCTGGCGGCGACATACCCCGTAAGACTGAGCGAGCAAAGCGCCATGCTGTAAGCCGATGCGGCAAATAGTAAATGCTGGGATAACCGAGTCCTGTAATACTGAACCAAGAACCATCCTGTCAGTAGGGCATTGCCCAAAAACAATAGGTATTCGCAGTTTTTCTTAAATGAGGTTACACCAACGCCCGGTACAAAGGTTTCGGGGAAGAGTGGCAGATAATACGACCCCACATACATCACCACTAAACTAACCAAGAGTCCCATCAGCGCCCACAGGGCCTTAGTACCCCGTAAACGGACTTTCACAGCGATTAAAATAAAGGTTATCAGTTCGATATAGCGGGCGGCCAACCAAAAAAATATCGATTTAGGTGTCGAACTTTCGGAAAGAAAGTTGGGCATCCCCGCATAGGAAATGGCATGAATAAAATCTAACAGTGCCACCGCGGTAAAACCGATAATAATGGTATTAGTGTAATAACTTTGCGCTTTATGAAGGGGTTGCAATACGATCACAACACAGGAAGCAAATACAAAGATGGACAGTAATTCAATACTCAAGTGCGAAATAATATAGCTGTCGCGGTTAAAGCCATTAAAGGATGTACCTAGGGGAGAGATAGCAAATCCAAATAGAATCAAAGTGACAGCAAGAAAAGTTACATTCCTTATATTCATCAATCTAACTTCGCTCATCGATTCACCATCTATCTCACTCGAATATGCATCATATAAAAACAGGGATTGTTACCTACGAAAACGCACAACCAGCTCATGCAAATCATCAGAGATATTAAGCAGTGTACTTATTGCCTGTGCTGTATCTTTGGCGCTCTCGGCACTCTGTGTGGCTAAATCCGAAATGCTAACGACTTGACGGTTGATGTCTTCGGCAACATGTGCTTGCTCCTCAACCGCCGATGCCATCTGAGTAGACATATCCGCAATTTGGCGCACAGCCGCAGAAATACCACTTAACATTTGTGCATTATCCAATACTTTATCCAAACCTTCAGCTGCCGCCTGTGTACCGAGATCGGCAGTTAAAACCGCATCTTGTGCACTTTTTGTCAGCCCACTAACGATAGTATAAATCTCATGGGTTGATTCTTGGGTACGCTTAGCTAAGTTTCTGACTTCATCGGCAACCACGGCAAAACCGCGCCCCTGTTCACCCGCACGAGCCGCCTCTATCGCAGCATTAAGCGCGAGTAAATTCGTTTGCTCGGCGATTTGTTCGATCATTTGCGCTGCAGTCGCGATTCTCTTAGTTTCATCGGCGACTTCGGATACCGAGCGGCTAATAGCCTCAACCGTATCCTTTAATTTCTCAATTGATGAGCGAGTGAGATCTGCAACTTGATTACCCTGTACGGCCAACGCACTGGCAGTATCGGCATGGGTTGCCGTTTCGCTAACATGCTTAGCCACCTCAGAAATAGTCATCGTCATTTCGTTCATTGCGGTGGCGACTTGAAGAGTCTCAGATTGTTGACGTTCAATATCGGCAGAGGTTTTTTGAGTAAGTTTATCCCCAATCCTAGATTCTCTAGCAACATTTTCTGCGGCATTTTCTATCCGAGTAATAACAGTATTCATATGAGCCTATTGGCTTATAATACCGACTTTGAGCAGGCCTAAATCTAATGGGTCATCAGTATAACTCTTTGCCGCTAGTGGATGACTAAAACTTTTACTCAGTAAACCTTGTAAAGAGTTCTGGGTCGATTTTTTTTCTTTATATACCCACAATGCAAAGATCAGTGGACAGACAATTGCAACAGCAAAACCAATCTGAGTATTGCCAAGCATATGCAGTAGCAGCGACATCGCTAACATAACGACAAGCAGCAGGTATCCAATCCATGATGGAATCTGTTTCGCCTCGGTTTTACCTTGTTTGAGACGTGAATACAGTTTTTCCGCACGTTCTACATCTTGTCTCTTTGGACAACTACGGACAGACTCAAAGCCCACGATTTTACCACGCTCGGTCACTGGCGTGACATAAGCGTCAACCCAATAAAAATCCCCATTTTTGCGGCGATTCTTCACTAATCCCATCCAGGGTTTGCCATTTTTCAGATAGCTCCACATTATTCTAAATGCTTCTGGCGGCATATCCGGATGGCGCACTATATTGTGGGGCTGACCTATTAGCTCATGTTTTTCAAACCCACTAATATCAACAAAGGCATCATTACAATCCGTAATATTGCCATTGAGATCAGTGACTGAAATCAGATGGATTTTACTATCAAAGGTTTTTTCTATTAGGCTGACTGGTTGATTATTTCGCATTCTGCAACCTTATGAGTTTTTATAGGAGTGAAGTGGTGATAACAGCTTAATTATAGATAACATCTTAATTATTTATCAGTTTTAGTTAATATAACTTAAGGATGATAAATCATATAAACGTGAGGAAATGTACAAAAGTGTGTAAATCACTTATGCCCTAGCGCTTTGTAGTGGCACACTGAATTTGGCCACCGAGTAAGAAATGTTATGCTCCCCTCATAACCCATTTAGGTGACAACATGAATAAAAGTAAACGTGCACGATATAGCGCCGCCATTAAGCTCGAAACCGCTCAACTAGTTGTTGATCAAGGCTACACAAGAAGCAGCGGCAAAAGCCATGAACGTGGGTAAATCGACGGTCAGTAAGTGGGTAACACAGTTTCAAATTGAGCGCCAAGGGCTTGCTCCTAAAACTTCACCCATGACACCTGAGCAGATTGAAATCAGGGCACTTAAACGTGAAATTGAACGGATTAATCTCGAGAAAGAAATCCTAAAAATACCCTATTTCAGTGTTATGCCACGTATTCAACGTGAACCGGAGCAGTTAACGGTTGTGGAAATATCAAATCACTCAGAGCATGAGCCGTCGCGGTAACTGCTGGAATAATGTACCAATGGAGCGATTTAAAAACGGAATGGCTCCCGACACAAGGCTACAAGAGCTTTAGTGAAGCTAAACAAGATGTGACTGATTACATCATTGGTTATTACTGTGAAGTCAGGCCACATCATTACAATGCAGGATTGAGCCCAAATGAATCAGAGCGACGATTTTGGGAAGATTCTAAAGTTGTGGCCAAATTTAGTTGACCATTACATAAACCGATTGAAATATCCGATTGCTTTAGAACCGCGCCGAAATCATGTTCGATAGAGTATTTTAACCACATGCCAGCCAAACTTAGTTTTCACTAAGTGCGGCACTAATAACTCCCCCGAAAATGCGACCTTATCGAATTGGGGCACCATTTGGCCTTTTTTAAACTCGCCTAGATCGCCGCCTTTTTTCGCCGAAGGGCAAGAGGAGAAACGCTTCGCCAGTGCCGCAAAATTAGCCCCATTATTCAATTGCTTGATAATGTCTTCCGCCTGTTCTTTGTGCTTGACTAAAATATGCACTGCGGCGGCGGTTTTATATATCATGTTCACATCCTCGAAGTTGCAACCCATGGCAAAGGCTTTAGGACTAATGCCATGGGTCGACTCATTTATTTACTGACTTTCATTCACTTAGAGCAGCTTATTGGCCTAAAATTTTCTGCCACCACTGCAATGGCTCACCGCAGTTTACCGCCGGATTGTAAGTGCCCTTTAATGCAGGAAGCGCAATAACCTGGCTGCAACCCGCTTCCTTCGCTATTCCGGTATCGCGGTCAAAATAACCTTGTACGACACCAGGCACAGGGATAGAGCGTAAGCCAATGGGCGGGCGCTCATTTAAGAAAGACTGATAAACGGCCATAGCGCCGCTGCTACCATAGAGGCTGGTTTTTCCGTTATCGTCCCGTCCAACCCAAATGGCAGCCACGTTACGTTCATCAAATCCAGCAAACCAAGAGTCACGACTGTCGTTACTGGTGCCGGTTTTTCCCGCAAGGGCGACACCAGGGAAGGCATTGCCTAAACGGGTCGCAGTCCCTGAGCGCACCACCTGTTGCATCGCATATTGCACCAGAAAATCCGTCTCGGGAGCTATGGCCTGCTCCTTCGCTAAACGGGTCACAGGTAAGGGCTGATTGTGACTATCGAGCACGGCGGTGACAGTTGTGAGTTTACGGTAAGTCCCATTATCGGCAAGGGTTTGATAGACCTGTGCCACCATTAATGGCGAGCCATTCACCGCCCCTAATAGCATAGACGGGTACTCGTTTAGGGGTTCTTCCCAACCCGATTTGGCCAGCGTTGTCGCCACAGCCCCAACACCGACCGCAATCCCGAGATTAACCGTTGGCACGTTCATGGATTTCTTTAACGCCGTTAATAACGGTACTTGGCCGCTAAAGGACTTATCAAAATTCTGCGGCGACCACGTCTTACCTTGCTCATTCTTCAGGGTAATAGGCTGATCCTTAAGTGGTGTCGCTAGGGTAAACTTACTGTTAGGAGTCAGCGCCGTCGCATACACAAAGGGCTTAATTAATGAGCCTATGGGGCGACGAATTTCTACCGCACGGTTAAAACCATCGAATCCTGGGGTTTTATCCCCCACCATAGCCGCAATACCACCTGTGTATTTATCGGTGACGACCATACCGATCTGCAGGGATTTATTGCCTTTATCTAAGCTTTTAAAGGTTTGTGTCACGGCTTTTTCGGCGGCTTCCTGGGCCATAGGATCTAGGGTTGTATAGATTTTCACCCCAGACTGTTTCAATAGCTCATCGCCGTAACGCTCAACAAGCTCTTGTTTTACCAGCGCATAAAAGGCGGGTAACTTTTGATGCACAGGTTTATTCTGATTACGTAACCCCAGCGGCGACTCGACTGCGACTTTATATTGGGCCGTATTTAACTCGCCTGCCTCCATCAATAGACGCAGCACAAGATCGCGTCGCTCTTGGCTACGTTCTGGGTATTTCCACGGGTTGTAATAGGAAGGCCCCTTAATCGCTGCTACTAAAAATGCTTGCTGCGCCGTGGTTAATTCACCGATTGGGCGACCAAAATAAAACTGCGACGCCAGCCCCATACCGTGGACGGCGCGGGATTTATCTTGGCCCATATAAACTTCATTCAAATAGGCTTCGAGGATTTCGTCTTTGCTATAACGGAAATCGATAATCACCGCCATTAAGGCTTCCCGCACCTTGCGCAGTAAGGAGCGCTCACTGGAGAGGAAGAAGTTTTTCGCCAGCTGCTGGGTGAGAGTCGAACCGCCCTGCACTGTACGCCCGGCGCTTAAATTAACAAAGGCGGCGCGAACGATGGCAAAGGGATTCACCCCGTGGTGTTCGTAAAAACTCCGGTCTTCCACCAGCAATAATGCCTGCACTATGAGTTTTGGCATTTCATCTGTGGGGACAAATAGCCGATCTTCACCATCGCCGGCGATAATCCTATCGAGCAGCACAGGTTCGAGGTGGAACACCGCCAACTGGCGTTTGTCTTCCATGCGCGCCACCGAGCTCACGCCGTCACTATCGAAACTAATCATCACCCTTTGCTCGGCTTGATCGCCCTCTGGGTGCAAAAATGGCCGACGCCACAATTCGATACGGGTACTCGATGCGGAAAACTCACCGACTTGACGCGGATTAGCCACCTTGCGATAACCCAATAGCTTAAGTTCCGCCATCAGCTGCGGATGACTCACGGCA
Source organism: Shewanella sp. KJ2020 (assembly GCF_024197625.1). Taxonomy (NCBI): domain Bacteria; kingdom Pseudomonadati; phylum Pseudomonadota; class Gammaproteobacteria; order Alteromonadales; family Shewanellaceae; genus Shewanella; species Shewanella sp. KJ2020. The sequence goes on from NZ_JAKUKD010000013.1 coordinate 27,630, forward strand.
GCACCGGGATACAGGGCCATAGAGCGACTAAAGACCTGGGCAGGGAGATGCCATTTTTGTCCCTCGAATTTTCGGGCAATCACTTGGTCGAGGTAAATACTGTAAAAGGTCACCACCGCAAGCACGACCAAGGCGAGCTTCCAAGTGAGCGACCAGATCCGTCCAAACAATCCGCGACTACGCTTAGTTTGGCGCTGGGCAGGTGTTTTTTTTGTCGTCTTAGTTGTCATATCTACTTCATCATTACGGCATTAAAGGCTTCAGTCACAGTCACAACACGCCTGTGTTGTTTATCAAAGCAGTCTAAACGCTATGACTGGGATAAACCCAAGGTTTTTTTCTTGGTAAATTTTGTGGGTAAGGTATTCGCGGGATCATCCGGCCACAGGTGTTTTGGATATCGGCCGCGCATTTCCTTCTTCACTTCAACATAGGGGCCCTGCCAAAAACTGGCTAAATCCGCCGTTAGGGCTAAGGGTCGCTGGGCGGGTGACAATAATTCCATGGTCACCTTCAGTTTCCCCTGTGCGAGCATTGGGCTTTGGGCCATGCCAAAGGTTTCCTGCAATCTTACCCTCAGCAAGGCTCGCCCCGATGCCTCATACACTATCGGCGCAAAAGTCCCCGTCGCTAACGGCCATGAGGTCGGCAATAGGGCGTCGAGCGCCTGTTGCTGTTGCCAACTCAGCCTATTGGCGATAAAGCTAAAGCAATCGAGTTTCTGTAATTGCGGCAGATTATTCACATTTTCGAGGTATGGCGCCAGCCAAGTTTCAAGGCTCGCCAAGAGCGCAGCATCGCTTATATCGGGCCAATCTGCGTTAGCCTCTAACGTTCTCGCCAGTTGGACCCTAGACTGGAATTGCTCTAAGTTAGCGTTCCAATTGAGGATTTGTAAACCTTGCTGACGAATGTAATTCAGTAATGCGGCAATAATTTGCGGGCGTTCAGGTTTGGCTATGACCTCAGATTTTATGACGATTTGGCCGATCTTAAACTGCCGCTCGGCAACTACCCGCCCCTTGGCTTCATCCCAACCGCATTGTTCGCTCAGCTCGAGCAAGGATTTCAGTGTCCCATCAAATAAACTGGGCTCTAGTTTGGACGCTAAATAGATCCGCCCTGCGTTTCTGCCTTCGGTTTCTTGAAAATCCGCCACCACCAGCCAAGGTGTTTGCGACAGCGCATCTTCAGCCGCCAGCACGACGCCTGTGCCATTGGCTAATTGATAACCCTCAACGCCACGAGCTTTGGCAATGCGATCTGGATAGGCTAAGGCCAACAATAATCCCACATCGCTGTGGTGAGCTTGGGTTGCGATCTTAGATAGGTCTGTGGTTAATCCTAACTTCTTCTGCCATTGTTTTGTCTGTTGCCCCGCTTGCCCCTGGCAGGCAAAGTGTAGGTAATTGAGCATATCTGCGCCCTTTCGAGGTAATCCTCGCGCCTCTAAAATCCCCGCAAGCAAACAGGCTAAACTGCCTAGCTCCATTGCATTGAGTGATTTTGCGATCAACAGCATATGGGCAAGGCGGGGATGGCAACCTAGTTCATAGGCGGCCTTACCATGGGCGGTCAGCTTATGTTGGGCATCGACCATGCCTAAACGCTGCAGTAATTGCCAGGCTAGGGTTTCATTCACACTGGGCGGCGGCGTGAGTAACATCATGTCGTTAAAGGATTTTGCTCCCCAATAGGCGCAATCGTGTGCCATAGAGACCAGATCCGCTTGGCTAATCTCGGGCTCATCGGCCTTTAACATCCGCCCTTGTTCTTCTTGGCTCCATAATCTAATACACACGCCTGCGGCTAAACGCCCGGCTCTGCCTGCGCGCTGCGTCGCCGAGGCTTGGCTTATCCGTTTAAGACTTAAGCGGGTCACACCGGTTTTAGGGTTAAAACTTGCCTGGCGTTTATAGCCACTATCGACAACAAAACCAATGCCTTCGATGGTTAAACTCGACTCAGCCACGTTAGTCGATAGCACGATCTTACGCTTCCCCTCCTGCGATGCTCGGATAGCATTATCCTGCTCGGCCCCAGAGAGTTCACCATAGAGTGGGCAAATTAAAAAAGCCGCACTATCGAGACGTTCACCTAGATACTGCGCCGACTTTAGGATTTCCGCCTTACCGGGTAAAAACACTAATACATCGTGATGATCACTAGCACTTGTCGAACCGACTAACTCGAGCACGCAGCGGCAAAGATGATCTAACCACAGCTGCTGGCTGGGGACGGGGCGATATTCAAGGTCAACGGGAAAGCTGCGCCCTTCACTCTGCAGAATCGCCGCAGTGGGCATAAGCTCACCGAGTGCCAGCCCCGACAGGGTTGCCGACATGGCTAATATCTTCAAATCGTCCCTCAGGGAACTTTGCACTTCGAGGGCGAGGGCCAAGCCTAAGTCGGTGGTCAAATGCCGCTCGTGGATCTCGTCAAAAATGATCATTTCAATCCCAGTTAACTCGGGATCTTGCTGGATCATCCTAGTCAATATACCTTCGGTGACTATCTCTAACCTTGTGTTACTACTGACCTTTGACTCACCGCGGACTCTATAGCCAACCTCTTGCCCGACGCTCTGTTGTCGACAACTGGCAATATAATGCGCCACACTGCGGGCAGCGACTCGGCGCGGTTCTAACATTAAAATTCGCCCGCGAATTTCAGGCCAATCGAGCATAGCCAGCGGCAGAGCGGTAGATTTACCCGCCCCCGTTGGCGCCTCGAGGATCACTTGGGCGTGGGTCGAAAATGCAGCGCGCAGCGGCGCTAACAGAGAGTGAATAGGTAGAGAGTTCAAAGCTCAGATGTCTAAGGCCAAAATAGGCCGTCAGTGTACTAAGAATCTGCCTTAAGTACCATTTTGTGCCCACCTAATCCAGATTAAAGGTTGATATAGGCCGCTAAGGTATCATGGGTCTGTAACCAAGGTTGGCTCAGCCCCGAGCGTAATTCAGATAACCGCATGGGTTTATTGATGGCATAACCTTGGGCGTAATCTACTCCTAAGGCTTGTAATTTAAGGCCTATTTCCTGGGATTCCACAAACTCGGCGATCACATCGAAACCCATATCTTGCCCTAGTTGGCAGATCGCTTTGACTATGGCCTGATCGGCGGGATCGTCACAAATGTTAATCACAAACTGACCATCCACTTTGACAAAATCCACGTTCAGACGCTTAAGGTAAGCAAAACTTGAAAACCCCGCACCAAAGTCATCGAGGGCTAATTTACATTTAAGAGGACGCAGGACCTCAATCAGTTTAGTCGCTTGATCTAACTGACTCACGGCGGCCGTCTCGGTGATCTCGATGCACAACTTATCCACCAGCTCAGGTTCCGTCATCAGACGCATTTCGAGCCAATTCATAAATTCGCGGTCCCCTAAGGAAGTGGCGGACAGATTGACCGACACTAAATCCAGCTGCTGCCACAGCGCCAAATGGCAACTTCCCCATTTGAGTAAATTATCGATCACCCAAAGGTCGACCTTAGAGGCTAAGTTATAACGCTCGGCGGCCGGCAGAAAAATCGCCGGAGAGACAATAGTGCCGTTCGACTGCACCATTCGCAGCAGGATTTCCAAATGCAGCCCAGACTCTACACGATTGAGTGGCACTATCGTTTGAAAATAGAGTTCGAACTGATTAAGGGCTAAGGCGCTGACAATATCCACTGAGGCCATCATCTCAGTGTAGAGGCGGGTCATTTTGGGATCTTTGGCGCTGTATAAGTGCCAACCATTGCGGCCTTGATCCTTGGCAAGACGGCAGGCGGCGTCCGCTTGGCTCATCACGGTATAGATATCCGTTGCCGACTTGTCGAACTTAGCGATCCCCATGCTGACGCTGACATTATGGCAACGGTTTTCCCACACAAATTCATGGCTCGCCAGTTGGGTGCAGATCCGAGTGGCGATATGCTGCGCCGAATCCACATTGCAATAATGCATTAAAATGCCAAATTCATCGCCACCTAAACGCGCGACAATATCGCCCTTACGCACTAACTGTTTAAGGCGTAATGCCAATTGGCACAATAGCTTATCACCGGCTTGATGGCCGCTAATATTATTGATGACTTGAAATTGATCGACATCGACAAAGGCCACGCAGGTGGGCATATCGTCCCGAGTTTGCAAGAGGTTGTCGAGCAGAGCCTCAAAGTGTAAACGGTTGGGTAATCCCGTCAGCGCATCGTAATTGGCGTGGAAGGAGAGTTCATCGGCGAGGCGATATTTTTCACTCACATCTTCGGCAATCATCACTAGCGTATCCCTATCACCGTGGATCTGACTAAAACTTAACCTCAACCAATCCAGTTGATGCACCGATTTTAACAGCAATTCGCACCAAGCTTGGCCTAGCACGCCCTCGCGCACCATATGCAGAGTATCAGTCAGCATGGCGTGCTCTTCTTCACGCACCATGCAAAATAGATCGTAACCGTGTTGCACCGGCAGGGTTTGCTGCGCCACTTTATTCAACATGGCCAGTTGATTATGTTTATCGAGTAAGGCGCAGGCTAAGGGCAATTGGTTAAACACTTCACGGTATTTATGCTCACTCGCCAGCATATCGTGGGCAATGCGGGTCAGCTCCATGGCCGAGCCTATCATCACTGCCGCATGGTTAAACTCATGGATAAATTCATCGCTCCACTCACAGCATTCGGAGCAGTTTACCGCCCCCAATGCAATCCGAGTCTCGCCGAATACCACAGGGGGTAATACCAATAGACTCTTAACATTCCAGTCCCTTAGCAGGGCTCGTTCCGCCTGCGCATCCGCAGGCAGTGTATTCACATCGGGGAGATTTAATAGCCGAGGACTGCGCACTAAGGAGCGGAAAAAGGGCATTCTCGCTAGAGGCCAGACCCGGGTCTGCTGCCCTTGGGTAAATTGCGGTTTGAGATAAAGATTGCGAGTGCGTAAATGGTCGAGGGATTGGCTACCAGTCAACACAAACACCCCATCACAATGGAGTTGTAGAGTGATTGTTTCTAGGGCGCGGTCAACGTTTTGCTCTAAGGTTTCTAGCGGTGTTTCGCTAAAAATGGTCACCAGTGCCTGTTGGAGTGAATTTGTTAAACCATCTGACATGTAAAGGTATTTCCTTACCTAAAACGCTATTTAACGTAATATTGCCATGCTCTGAGTATAGAAGCTCACGCGAACAATGCTTGTATACCAATACAATTGCATAATAAAAGCGCTATCGAACAAAAGCATAGCTTATGCTTTACATCTCGGTTGCTATTCTAAGGAGAAACACTTGTTACAGCGATTATTTCTTGGGTTTGCGCCGACGGAAATACAGCGTCAGCAACTGGGACAATTACAGCACATCTTAATCAACAGCCTTAATCCAACGGCCAAGGGTGTCACGGCGGCCAACTTACATTTGACCCTCACATTTCTCGGTATGGCCACAGAATCCCAACGCCAACAGTTGATAAGTTTGCTTGATGTATTAGATAAGCCAAGATTGAGTGTTCGACTTCACCAAATCGCCCTCTGGCCAAAGGCACAGGTCTGTTGTTTGAAAGGGACTGAGGTTGGCGCTGAGCTAACTCTATTGGCCGAGCAAACCCAAGCCATAGCGCGCGATTTAGGGCTGCATGTGAGTGAGCACGCTTTTCGCCCCCATATCAGTTTATTTAGAAAGGCTAAAAACCTCAGCCTAGCCCAAGACACCAGCTTAAGCTCATTAGCGAATATGCCCTTTAACGAACTCACCTTAGTGCCCGATGCCCTACATTTATATCATTCGGCGAGCACTCTGTCGGGGGTAGAATATCGTCTGCTGCACACTTGGGCACTTGGGAAATAAGCCACTTGGGAAATAGGCTTGAATTTGCTAAAAAAATAGCCCGAACGGATCCGGGCTAGATAATCTTCATCGACAACGGCAACGGGTTTATTCTAACAAACGTACAGTTTCACGGTAGGCGCGCTTTTGTTCATAGGTCTGTAGGCGCTGCATAAACTCGTCAGTCTTGGTGATCTCTGCGCTCATTTTTAATGCTTCTATAGCCTTTTGTTGCGTCGAAATTGCCGCACCAAAATCCCCGATTTCTGCATAGGCGGCGGCGAGATTATCGAGGTTTGTCGGATCGTTCTCGTTCACTTTAAGCAACTGTAGGGATAACTCGACCGCTTTATTGCCATCTCGATATTCGGCTTCTGGGCAGGTTGCTAAAATCCACGCCACATTACCTAGGGCAATATCATCTCCCACTTGGGTAAATTGCTCGACCGCCTTACCACAATTGCGCGCGACACCATCACCACCAGAAGCATAAATAAAGCCTAATCGAAACTGGGCCCAACGACTGCCACGCTCACCCATGGCCTTATACCAATGCTCAGCGACCGCTAAATCACGTTTAATTAATTGCCCTTCAAAGGAAAGATCCGCCAGAGTTTGCTGGGCTTTCTCATGTTGCTGCTCGGCGGCGAGCGACATCCAATGCACTCCAGAGGGTATTTCCTGGGCGACAAAACGCCCGGAGAGATACATCAGCCCCAGTAAAAATTGAGCATCGGCATCGCCCTGCGCTGCCTGTACTTGAATATGCACAAATTTACTCGCCGCAATTTCAGTTGCTGGCTGTGGGATAGAAAAGGCGTGTGCCGCCGTGCTGAGTCCTGCGACTACAGCTAAACCAGCACCTAAAACCCATTGTTTGTATTTCACGTCCTAACCTCTCTGAAAAGCAACCGCACCACAAAGTTAGCCTGAATTTAGCCCATAAGTCGAGCCAAAATCGCGTTTACCCCAGGACTAAATGAAGCAGAAGAGACTAAAATAGCCCGAATGAATCCCAACATTGGTCATTATTTTCTTTATTTAGGTTATAAAAGGATTCCTAAGATGTGATTAACTCTACAGAGTTAGGTGAATCCAATGAGTTTCACACCGATTTAGTTGACTTAAATCACTAAAGTAGCAAAATGAGCTCTAATTTTAGAGAGTTAATTGCATTTATTCGTTGATTCTAAACTAAGACTTTCATCAAGTTTTTATCAGTTTGATTGACGTAAAATGCTTATTTAGAATATCCTTACTTTCGTTTTAATCAATCGAGGAACACCAACATGGCTCTGATTGGTAAGCCAAAACCTGATCCAACTTTGGAATGGTTTTTATCACACTGTCACATTCATAAGTACCCCGCAAAGAGTACCCTTATCCATGCTGGTGAAGACTCAGACACCCTTTATTACATAGTAAAAGGTTCTGTTGCGGTATTGATTAAAGATGAAGAAGGTAAGGAGATGATCCTTTCGTATCTTAATCAAGGCGACTTTATCGGTGAACTAGGGTTGTTCGAAGAACAAGCCGAGCGTACAGCTTGGGTTCGCGCAAAACAAGCCTGTGAAATCGCTGAAATTTCTTACAAGAAATTCAAACAGCTAATCCAAGTTAACCCAGAAATTCTGATGAAACTGTCTGCGCAAATGGCCTATCGCCTGCAAAGCACCAGTCAGAAGGTTGGTAATTTAGCGTTCCTGGATGTGGCGGGTCGCATTGCTCAAACCCTATTGCACTTAGCCAAGCAGCCAGATGCAATGACGCATCCCGATGGCATGCAGATCAAGATCACTCGTCAGGAGATTGGTCAGATCGTCGGTTGCTCCCGTGAGACTGTGGGCCGTATCTTAAAGATGCTCGAAGAGCAGAATTTGATCCAAGCACACGGTAAAACCATAGTGGTTTACGGCACCCGTTAAGTTAGTCTTCAGCTTGATTTAAGCCTGCTTCATTAAAGTGGCCTAGCATAAATTCTAGGCCATTTTTTATTGGGGAGCACAAATGAAACGGCTGTTTTTTATCTGTTTTTTCAGTCTGTTCACATTGATGTATCCAACAATAAATAATGCTGAACCCATTGAATTAGAACACTATCAAGTTAAGGCACTGGTTAACTCAGGGCAAATACTGTCGCTCAATGGCACCCTTAGCGTCGTGAACCAATTTTGCCAAGGTGAACTAATTGACGCCCATCTCTACCAAGAAGATCATAAATGGCGTTATGATTTACAAATCAAAGTTCAGCGCGGCCAAATAGTCAATCTGAGTATCGATGCCACTAATGGTCAACCCGTGGACTCCATAGCATTACCGAGCGAATGTCGAAAACATGAAACTGCTACTCGTTGAAGATAACCCTATGCTAGTCACCGAGTTGGAGAAACAACTCAAACTCGCAGGCTACGTCACTGATATTACCGATAAAGCCCTTGAGGCCGATTATCTGATCAAAGAAACCCAATACGATTGTGTGATCTTAGATATAGGCCTACCCGATGGTAATGGGCTCGAACTGCTCGAAGGTTGGCGTAATCAGGGCATCAGCACCCCTGTCATTATGCTAACGGCGCGCAGTCAGTGGCATGAAAAAGTCGAAGGTTTTAATGCGGGCGCCGATGATTATTTAGGTAAGCCCTTCCATACTCAGGAGCTATTGGCGCGCATTCAAGCCTTGATCCACCGTGCCCACGGCCGCTTAAATACCTCAAGCAAACAGCTGAGTTATGGCGGTGTCACCTTAGATGAAGCCGAACAAACTGTGGAAGTTGCCGAGCGCGTTTTTGAGCTGACAGCAATGGAATTTAGACTACTGAAGATCTTCCTAATGTCGCCTAAGAAGTTGTTATCTAAAGTACAACTGACCGATAAGCTGTATCAATTTGACGATGAGAAAGAAAGTAATGTCGTCGAAGTCTATGTGACTCATCTGCGTAAAAAGCTTGGCAAAACCGCCATCGAAACCCGTCGCGGACAAGGCTATATCTTCCACGGCGTCACTGCATGATCTCCATTCGCACTAAGCTCAGTTTATGGTTAACGGGCTTATTAGTGTTAGGCACTGTCATTGGACTCATATTGTTTGAGTCCATGCTGCGCCAAGCCTTCCACGACTCTATTATCAATCGGTTAGAAGAAGATCTCGAACACATTATGTTGGCCACCCATATCAATAATGGGGAGATCCACATAGATCAGAGCCAACTTTCCAGCTTTTACAAACCCGCCTATTCTGGCCGCTATTTTCAGCTTAACCTACCTACTGAAATCATCCGTTCTCGATCCCTGTGGGATATGCAGTTAGATATCGAGCCACTCGCCCCCAATCAGACCCGAGTATGGCAGGCAAAAGGGCCGAAAAACAATGATATGCAATTGTTGTCCCTAGGGTTAAATTCCAGCAGTGCCAATGTCAAAGCCACCTTAACCGTTGCCCAAGATTTGAGTATCGGCAGACGGGTGTTTAGCGAGGTGTACGGTACTAAACTTGGGGTCAATCTGGCGATGCTAGTTGCGATGATCGCGGGGATCTTTCTGATCCTGAGGCAATCCTTTAAACCCGTTAAACATATACAGCATGCTCTTTCTCGTCTGCAGGAAGGCGAAATCAACGCGTTAGAATTGAATCATCTCCCGCCCGAAGTGCAGCCACTAGCCAAAACCTACAATGAGTTACTCGAATACACAGCCAAACAAATCAAACGTAGTCGTAATAATTTAGGCAACTTGAGCCATGGGCTTAAAACCCCATTAGCCGTGATGCAACAGCAGGTTGAGGCCCTTGGCCTTAAGGATCCCGACACCGCTATTGCCCTACAGCAACAGCTAGATGCTATTCATAAGATGGTCGAACGTAAGCTCGCCGCGGCCAGGATCACCGGCGATATGCTCCCCGCCGCGCAATTGGTGATCCCAAGGGATTTACACAGCCTTGCCAATACCTTGCATAAGGTTCATCGACATAAATCGATTAAATGTGAGTTTGAAATAGACCCCAATATACAGCGCCTGCCCATCCACCGCGAAGATGGCATGGAACTCCTAGGCAATCTGTTAGATAACGCCTTTAAATGGGCCAAGAGCCGAGTGAGCGTGCAGCTATCCCGTCAGCAGGAACGGATCTTACTCTGCATCGACGATGATGGGCCGGGTGTCGCGGGTAATGAATTGGATAAACTCACCCAGCGGGGCATAAGGCTCGATGAGTCCGTGATGGGACACGGTTTAGGTTTATCGATAGTGAAGGAGATTGCCGAGCAATATTGTATTGAGCTTAGCTTTAATCATAGCGCCCGCCTTGGGGGACTTGGGATAGAACTGCGCTTCAGCTAACCCAGTTTACCCCATAAAAAAACGCCATCAAAGGATGGCGTTTTTTTATACACATATCTAGGTAACGCCTTAATAATTTAGGCTTTATTCACGTTTGTGCTTTCAAAAATCTTATCGGCAGATGCTGCCACAAAACCGGTATAAAGCTCGCCATTCGCTTTAGGATAACGCAGGGCAAATTCGTAGAAGCAGCTTGGGATTTCCACCGTCATATCAGTGAATTCAACCCCAATTTTATCGGCCATAGTCGATGACTGTTCGAGTAACACATCGGCCGAGCCTTTAATTTCACCGCCCGCAGAATTAAGCACAAATCCCACCTGTTTCAAGGTGTTATTTACCATTTCCAGCGAATGATAACCATCGAGATGATTGACCGACACAGTGAAATGGTTCGCACGGTAACCAAACGCGGCCACCCAAGCGGCGTATTCGCTCTCGGCTAACAGATCTTGATAGGTTTGATAATCCAATGACCAATGGCGACCCGAATAGATAAAATTATCCGCCGTTGTTGCAGCATCATCCACCTGGGCGATTAAACCTTGAATGGTCGCTTGCAACGCAGGGCTAAACTCTTCCACCAGCAGCTCAGAGATAAACACTTTAGGCTGGGTTGAGTCAGGGTGCTCAAAATGCTTAGCGATTAATTTCTTCTGTTCAAACTGATAGTCACCACAGGCAACATAACCTAGTGAGGTGAAATGCGCCGCCAACACATCCAAATTCACCTTAGCAATATTGAAAGTACGCAGGGCGATATGATCGTTGATGATCGCCTTGCCATCACCGAGTAGTGCGTGTACTTTCGCCGCTGAAGGGGTCATCTGGATATAGTCTTGCCATAAAGCGGCAAACAACGCATTAATATCTGTGTTCATAAAAAACTCCACTTACGGTGCCCGCGGCGATTCATAGGGTTTGCCGCAGCACTGATGTAACGACTTAACGACTACTGCCACTATGGCTGACAGTAAAAGTCTACATAAGGTTACTGCTGTTATTAAAAAAGGAAGAGCATTCGCCCTTCCTCCTATTTACTTCAATTAATTAATTTTATTGATAACAAAAACGCCTACAAACTCAAACCTGGGCTTAGGGTCGCAGGTAGGCTTACCGCATCGGCCTCGACCGAAGCCACGGGATAAGCACAGTAATCGGCGGCATAGAAAGCGCTCGCCCTATGGTTACCCGATGCGCCTACGCCACCAAAAGGTGCCGCGCCCGATGCGCCAGTGATCTGTTTGTTCCAGTTAACAATCCCGGCACGAATGCGCGCGAGGAAATAATCATAATCTTCACGGCTATCGGCGAGTATTCCCGCAGACAAACCATAACGGGTTTGGTTAGCAAGCTTGATCGCCTGATCGAAATCGTTATAACGCACCAGTTGCAGCAGTGGGCCAAAGTATTCTTCATCCGGCAATGCATCAACTGCTGTGACATCGATAAGCCCAGGAGACACTAAGCCAGTGCCCACCTCTAAATGGGTTAACTCGACTAGAGGCACGCCACCTAAACTCACTAAATTCGCCTGCGCAGCTACCATACCTTTAGCGGCAGTTTCAGAAATCATTGAGCCCATAAAAGGTTGCGGCTGCGCGTTCCAAGGACCGACTTTAATCTGTTTGACCGCCTCGACTAACATGGTAATCAGCGCATCGCCCTGCTCGCCTTGTTCGACATATAAACGGCGCGCACAGGTGCAACGTTGGCCCGATGAAATATACGCCGACTGCAGAATATCGTGCACTGCGGCCTTAATATCCTGTACACCTTTAATGATCAGTGGGTTATTGCCACCCATCTCAAGTGCTAAAATCTTACCCGGATGACCCGCATATTGTTGATGCAATACATGGCCGGTGCGAGAGCTGCCGGTAAAGAACAGACCATCGAGCTGCGGATGAGAAGCCAGCGCTTTACCTGTATCTACCTCGCCTTGAACTAAGTTGAGTACGCCAGCAGGCAGCCCCGCCTTATCCCATAGATTTACCATCAATTCGGCAACTTTAGGCGTCAATTCAGAAGGTTTAAACACTACTGTATTACCCGCGAGCAGTGCAGGCACTATATGACCGTTTGGCAGATGCCCTGGGAAGTTATAGGGGCCAAATACGGCAACAACACCGTGGGGTTTGTGTCGCAGTACCGCGCGTCCCGCTGGCGTATCATTGGCCTCAGTACCAGTACGCTTGTTGTAAGCCGCTGCCGATAAAGCAATTTTGCCTATCATGGCGCCGACTTCGGTCGCAGTTTCCCATTGGGGTTTACCGGTTTCTTGGGCAATGGTTTCTGCAAGTTCGGCTTTATTCGCTTCGAGTTGGCTACGATAGGCTTCAACTATTTTTAAACGTGCATCGAAACCAAGCATAAACCAGTCGAATTGCGCTTCGCGGGCGGCATCGACGGCGGCGTTCACTTGTTCTGCGGTGGCAGTTTTACCCGTCCAAATGGTTTGTCCATTGGCAGGGTTAATTGAGGTCACGTCATGACCCTTGCCAGCATGCCATTGGCCTTGAATATAATGTGTCATTGGTTATTCCTACATTGCCAAAATACGAATTTGATCGCCTTTTGCGAGTAATAACCCCGCAGCTAGCTCGGGGCTAATGGTGATATGTTCGGACTTATCATCCACAGCCAAATAGGCCGACGTCGCGCGGTAATTGGCTAATTGAGTATTCGAGATAATAAACTGGCTGTCGGCTTCGACCATATCACCGATATCGATAGTCAATAATCGGCTTTCACGTACGGCGCGAATGTCCGATAAACGACACTCTACCGTTGGCCCGCCATCGAAAATATCCACATAACCACGGCATCTAAAACCTTCAGCCTGCAATAAACTTAAGGCGGGGCGAGTATTGGTATGCACTTCTCCGATGACCTTTTGTGCTTCCTCCGGCAACAGGCAAACATACACGGGGTTACGTGGCATCATTTCTGCCATAAACGCCTTTTTGCCTAGGCCAGAAAGATAATCGGCCTGAATAAAATCAATGCCTAAGAAGTGCTTTTGTAGCCAACCGTAAAAAGGCGAGTGACCATCGGCATCGCTGACGCCGCGCATTTCGGCGATCACAGTTTCACCGAAGCGTTTTGCATGTTGGGCCAAAAACAAGAAGCGACTGCGGGATAACATGCGGCCATTGTTACCTTTACGGTAGGCTTCACGCAAAAACAGCGTGCAAAGCTCGGCGGCGCCCGTGTAGTCATGGCAGAGGGTTAAGGTTTCGACCTCGTTACGTACTTCAATTTGTTCGGAATGATAGACTTCGGTACCGAGGCGATAATGGTAAAACGCATCTTCCATCCCTACTGCGGCTTCGATAGCGCAAGTGCCGACGACTTCACGGCTGTCGGTATCCTCAAGCACCATCAAATAGCCTTCATCGAAGGGGGTGTCTACGGCTTTGACAAAGGACGTTTCGGCTCTGGCAATCTTATGCCTCAGTAAATCCGCATTGACGGGTAATGACGTAAAACCATGCCCAGACTCTTCAGCAATCTGGTATAAGGCTTCGAAATCCCCGGCCTGAATAGGACGTATGATTAACATCTTAGTGTCTCCTCACTTTGACTTGCCGTGCACCAAAGCGCCTATCTACAACAAGATAGGTAGTGATGCACGTAAGTATTCCCTGACAAAAAAGGAGTGTGAATAAATTCAGCACTCCTTTGGTCATTTAGGCGGCAGCTATGCTCGCCACAGCACGTTCAAAACGAGCTAGACCTTCGGCAATATCTGCCTCAGGGATCACCAGAGAAGGAGCAAAACGCACCACATTAGCGCCCGCCATCAGGCTCATTAAGCCTTCGGCCACAGAGGCCACCAAAAAGTCCCGTGAGCGACCTTGGTATTGTTCATTAAGAACCGCCCCTAACAGCAAACCTTTACCGCGAACTTCTGAAAAAACATGATATTTTTCATTGATTTTATTAAGACCATCACGCAATAACTGCTCGCGATGTTTTACACCGTTTAATACTTCTGGCGTGTTTACTACATCTAATACCGCATTGCCGATTGCACAGGCTAATGGATTACCACCGTAGGTTGAGCCGTGGGTACCGACCTTTAAGTGCTCGGCAATTTCAGCGGTTGTCAGCATAGCCGCGATAGGGAAACCGCCGCCGAGTGCTTTAGCTGTGGTTAAAATATCCGGTACTATGTCAGTACCCATATAAGCATACAGTTCACCAGTACGGCCTACACCGGTTTGCACTTCATCGAAAATCACTAGCGCGTTGTACTTGTTCGCTAGTTCACGCACGGCTTTCAGGAATGCAGGATCGGCATCGATAATACCGCCCTCACCTTGCAGTGGTTCAAGCATAATGGCGCAGGTTTTGTCCGATACCGCGGCTTCTAAGGCGGCAACATCGTTAAATGGCAGATGGGTAATGCTCTGTGGCTTAGGACCAAAACCATCGGAATAGGCGGCTTGGCCACCGACGCTGACGGTGAAGAAGGTACGGCCATGGAAGGCTTTATCGAAGGCGATAATTTCATCTTTCTCAACGCCATGTTTCTCTAGGGCATAACGACGGGCAAGTTTCAGTGCAGCTTCGTTGGCTTCGGCGCCAGAGTTGGCAAAATACACTTTGTCGGCAAAGGTGCTGTTAACTAACTTAGTCGCTAATGCTAAGGCTGGCTCGTTGGTCATGACGTTTGACAGATGCCATAGTTTTTCGCCTTGTGTCTTAAGGGCATTCACAAGGGCGGGATGACAGTGACCTAAGCAATTTACCGCGATACCGCCAGCAAAATCGATAAACTCGTTGCCTTCTTGATCCCATACTCGGCTGCCTTCGCCGCGGACAGGTATCACGGCAGCAGGCGCATAATTAGGCACCATAACTGCGTCAAATTGGGCACGATTTAACTTCATATCAACGCTCATTCTACTTCATCCTTTGGTTTGTTTAACGGCATCGGGCGCCGTCTGGGTCCCTGTGTATCTTTATTTTGAGTTAGTGATACTGGGAATACTTGTGTCTGTTATCAGCCATTATTAGCGAAATTGTGATCAAAATACCAGTTTTTCACAAACAACAATCGCCATGCATGAGTGCAAAGTGCATAAAGATTGCAGTTTAAGAACTATACAAGCGTTTAAGCTAGTGGCTTACAGCATATTTAGTCAGAAAAAAAGTTATTTACCCCTCTTTTTGCTAGCTATTCACTGAATATGAATAACTACACAATTTTAACGAATCAAATGAGAAAGCACAAAATGCTTAATTTGCTCCCTTGCCTCAATGGCTTCGGGCAATAAATCAAACAGAGGAAACACATGGGGCATATTAGGGTAAAAGCAGCCCTTAATCTCACCATCGCAGGCCTTTACTTGGGCGACTAAACGCTCAGAATCCTGCAATAACAGCTCCCGCGTACCCGCAATCACTAGGATAGGCGGCAACTCAGCTAAGTTGCCTAGCAAGGGTGAAACCTTAGCCGACATAGGGTTAGCTCCCGCAAGGTAGGCACCGCGCAAACGCAGTAATGACTCTATGGTAAAAAAGGGATCATCGGCCCCAAGTATAAACTCAGTGTCACCCGTCATAGCCAAGTCGAGTGCGGGTGATAACAGCACACAGGCTTGGGGCAATGGCAAATCTAGGCGTTTAAGCTCAAGCAGTAAACTTAATGCTAAATTCCCGCCAGCCGAGTCCCCCATCAAAATCAAATTATCTGCGCCTTTAAGCTCGATTAAGCGCCGATAGGCTTCGAGCACATCATCAAACGGCGAGGGGAATGGATGTTCTGGGGCGAGACGATAATCGGGAATATAGGCATCCAATTGGCACCGCTGACTAATATCCGCGATCAATCTTGCGTGGGCGTGCGGTGTCTTAAAACAAAAACCTCCGCCTCGGATATAAAACAGCTTTCCAAGGCGAACTTGTTCATCAAGGTGTACATAATGCAGCAGGCAGGAATGGCGCAGGGGAATGCTGGCGCTGACAAGCTTATCCGGCCAAGGAAGCCAACGCTTATCCAGCTCAAACAACTTTTTGCGCACCTGAGCTAAGGGCATTTTGGCCTGCCCACGACTGATGGATGGCCTAGCAACATAGGATAAAATCGTATTCAGTACAGATGCTTGCCAACTTGGCATACCCCTTCCTCCACATAAACGCCGCAATCATGGCGCTACGTAGCAGGCCGTGGATTACAGCAGATCTAGCTTCCGATAATTCTGTGCTTTTAAGCGCAATACCTCTTGTTCACTCAACTCGTAATAGTCAAACATTAGCCGCTTTTCTTGGGGATCGATTTGACGCATCTCTTCGAGCAGCAACACCTTAGCATAACAGTTGGCCCGGGCGACAATTGCCGCTTGGAAAGAGAGGTCTCGATAACTTAATGTTTGATCTAATTCCTTGAGTAGTTGAGTCAAAGGACTATGTTCAAACTTAAGCAACTCGAGCAATTGCCAGTTCAGTTTAAGGCCATGGCTTAACACTTGTTCAAATACGGCCTTGGCCGGAAACTCTGTGGCGATCACTGCATCGTACACTTCTTTATCACGGCTGCTACTGGCCTCCCGTATCCATGATCCCCAGGTTTGATCGAATAAGCGCGCACTTAAACTCAACACCACAGAGGTGCCTAATTGATTGAGTAAGGCACTACTATAAACGAGGGCCGAGTCAGTATTATGAAGCTGCGCCAACGCATTGGCTGCAATACCACTGACTATGCTGTAACGCCACAGTTTTCGGGTGGTCCAGAGCAGTTTGGCATTGCCGCTGGGAAGCCAGTTACGCAGGCAAAAATACGGGATAATAGTGCGTAAATTTTCGATACCAATGTAATTCATCACCAGTTTGATATCGGTGACGCGCACCTCGGAACCCTGTGGACGACGGGCACGAAAACTAGGGCTATTGACCATATTGGTCAAATCCCGACACAGCCAGCTTAAGTTACTGATCAGCGGGCGTAATCGTGTTGCATCGAGGTTTTTGGCGAGTAACAGTTCAAGCAGTAGGATCTGGGATTCATTGATATCGGATTTAGCCAACACTAATTCAGGGGAGGCCAATTGGTGCTCAATAGCATTATTAACAGTTTCATGTAATTGCTTTGAGACGGCCTCAAAGACTTCCCTTGCCTGAATTTGTTTGAGCAAGCGCGACAGAATCGCTTCGCGCTCGACATCTAATTTATTGGCATCGGCCTCAAGCTCAAGATCCAGCTCATCCAAAAGGGTCGGACTCGCCTTTTGCTTGCCGAGGATCAATTGCTGATAGAGCCTATGCTCTATCTCTATAATCTTGCCGGGTCTAACGCCACCCGCTACCGAAATTGCCACTATTAGACTTTCCTATATCGCCGATATCGTCTGGCGCTAGCACGGTAAAATATTCAAAAACATTACAATTTCAGCACATACGCTTAATCTTAGCAACAAGTAAACCCTGCGGTATTCAGATGGATGAACAGATATTTAATGCAATTGATATTAGCGCCATAATCCCGGTAATGGCGCAATAAAAAAGCCTCATAATGAGGCTTTTGTTTGGATTAACATCCTATTTAAGTTCTTGTTCAAACAACTTATAAATACGGCGATATTCGTCCAACCAGCTAGACGGTTGACGGAAACCGTGGGGCTCGACGGGATAAATCGCCATTTCAAACATAGGTTTTTCCAATTCGATCAGATGCTGCACCATGCGCACGCTGTCTTGGAAGAAGACGTTATCGTCCATCACCCCACTCATAATCAGCAGCGGCTTTGTGAGTCCTTGGGCATGCTCTATGGGAGAACTACGCTCATAGGCGATAGGATCGATATCGGGCGTATTTAAGATATTAGAAGTATAAGGCGCATTATAATGTGCCCAATCCGTCACCGGGCGCAGCGCAGCTCCCGCTTGGAACAAGTCAGGGGCGGTGAACAAAGACATAAAGGTTAAGAAGCCACCGTAGGAACCACCATAGGTCCCAACACGCTCCGTATCGACATTCGTATTGGTTGCCATCCAGCTAACGCCATCCTTTAAGTCTTCCACTTCTGGATGACCCATATTACGGTAAATCGCGGTGCGCCAATCGCGGCCATAGCCTTTAGAGCCGCGGTAATCCATGTCCATCACCACATAACCTTGCTGAGTCAGCAGATTGTGGAACATAAACTCGCGGAAATAACCGCTAAAGCCATAGTCAGCGTTTTGCAGATAACCCGCGCCGTGGTTAAAGATGACGGCAGGGTATTTCTCGGCGCGGGATTTATCGTACCCCTGAGGTAGATAAACGCGGGCGTATACTTTGCCAGCGCCATGGCTTGAAGGTACAGCAACTACCTCTGGCGCTTGCCACGAATAGTTTTTAAAAGCGTCACTGGTATAGGATGTTAACTGCTTTAATGCGCCGCCTATGGGTTGAATATAGAGTTCATTCGGCTGCGTACGGCGTGAAGCATTGAGTAATAGCTGAGTGCCATCTGGGCTTAGGCTGTAATCTAAGTTGCCATCCCACTGTGTTAATTGCTCATTCTTACCTGTGGTGAGATTTACGCGGTGCACATTATAAATACCAGGGTGGCTTTGGTTGGCTTTGTAGTAAATGTAATTCGCATCGGGCGACAGCTGGATGTCGCTCACCACAAACTGACCTTGAGTCAAGGCTCGCGGCTTTTCCCCCAGTGCTTTGATATAAAGCTGAGAATAACCCGTTTCTTCAGAGAGATAGTAAAGGGTGTCCGTACCTGGTAACCAGCCAAATTGGTTATAGTCGTAATTAACCCAAGCATCATCGTGTAAACGATGTTCGGTGATAAATTTACCCTTAGATAAATCGACGGTGGCGATCCAACGGTCTTTGTTATCAGTTGCTTCTAGCATCAGGGCTAATTTATTTTCCGACTCATGCCACTGAATCGCACTCTGCGTCCAGCCCCAGTCCTCCATTAATTGGATCTTCCGCGGCACTTTTGTGCTCTGATAGGTTTCACCTTTAGCCTTAGCATTTTCCGCTTTGACTTTAGCCAGCACATCTTCATCGAAGCCAGTCAGCCCCTCGATAGTGATATCGATTTGTTTATGCTCATTTAAATCGAGCACCACAAAGCGCTGCCCAGGTGGAGTGTCTTCGGCCACACGGGCACGTACTGGTACAGGATCGATATACCCTTTGCTACCTAAGTAGTTCGGCATGATGTCGTGTTCACTGCTACCTGTGTAATTCTTATCCGTCAGGGCAAGTAAAATATAACGGCCATCGGGTGACAAGCTAAGCTCTGACACCACTTCGCTATCACCTAAATACCAAGCGTTGGCGGCGAGCGTCGGGTCACTTTTTTGTAATTCATCTTTAAACTGTTGTTTAGTCTTAGCGTTTTCCTGCTGCTGAGCCACATACTTAATCAATCTGTGTTGTTGCTTAGCAATATAAGTGCTCGGCTCTTTTACACCTTCCGGCGCTTTCGCCATTTTAATTTCAGCAAGCTGTTCGACTAAGCCTGAGTCTTGATGGATCTGGAAAACATTATCGCCCTGCCAATAGGCAATATCGCCATTATTCAAATAACGTACGCTATCGATAGCAGTGTGTTGACGGGTGAGTTGAGTAACCTTGCCGGAGCTTAATTGCTTAACAAAAATATTGCCTTGGTAAAGATAGACCTTATTGGATTTAGTCGGATCTAATGCGCCAAATTGCTGATCCGCAGCGTGTAATTTATCGAGGGCTAATTCAACCGCACGGCTATCATTAATGCCCTGTTGATAATAGCTCGGCAGGGGCGCAGCACTGGCTTGACGGGCAAAGAACACACTTTGGCTATCATCGCTCCAATAAGCCTGTTTAGCGAAAATGCCCATCCAATCGGGATTCGCCATAATTTGATTCAGCGTCAGCGACTGTGAGACTTGAGGAGGTTGAGCCAAAGGGACTTGAAATGTGGGTTGATCTAATGTTGGAGCCGCTGTTTCGGTCGATGACGCCGCGCACCCCGCCAATACGGCAACTGCTAAGGCACTTAAACCCAAATGTCGCATTACGCTTTTCATTAATCCTTCCTTTTATTGTTATCGCAGCAGTCCGAGTAAAAGGGGTTCCCCAGTAGACTCGCAGACGGGCGTTGTTTTGCGGCAGTTATATCACACTTAGGCGACATATTTGCTTAAAAGGAGGAGAAATCTTGTAACAGAGATTGATAAACTGGTGGCTAAAGCGGTGATCGCTTTTATGCTAAAACGACAGATTGAGATAAAAAATTAGCTAATAGTTCATGGCCTTGTTCGGTAAGAATCGACTCTGGGTGAAATTGCACCCCGTAAAGCGGCAAGCTTTGATGGCTTATGGCCATGATTTCTAGGCCATGGAGAGGATCATCAAACCAAGCATCCAATACAAAACCCTCGGGAACGGTATCAACCAATAGCGAGTGATAACGTGTCACAGTTAAGGGATGATTTAAGCCTTTAAATAACCGTTCGCCACTATGACAAATAGCACTGACTTTTCCATGCATGACGCGTTGCGCCCGTATGACCTTAGCCCCAAAAACCTGCGCCATAGCTTGATGGCCTAAACACACACCTAGAATAGGGATGCGCCCAGCAAAGTGCTCGATAGCCGCGAGGGAAATCCCCGCTTCATTCGGTGTGCAGGGACCGGGGGAAATCACTAAATGGGTTGGTGCGAGCGCCGCTATTTCATCTAGGCTAATTTCGTCGTTTCGCTTAACCACTATCTCTTGCCCTAGCTGCTGAAAATACTGCACTAAGTTAAAGGTGAAAGAGTCGTAATTATCGATCATGAGCAACATACAAGATCCATTGGTCTAAATGGGTAAAGGTAACGCATATCTAACGGATGAATGCGGGCGCAAATGCTATCACACCTTGTACTTAAGGTTTAACCAATTACGGCTATAAAATACAGCGACAAAAAAGCCAGTCATTAGACTGGCTTAGTTTTTAAACGACTTAGGCATTTCACCACAGTTATTTAACCACAGTTAAATGACTGCGACGCTTAGGGGGCTCATCTGTCGGTTCAAACGCTTTATCTGTTGTTTCAACAACGGATAAAGATGAATCTACTTCATCCTCCACCAGATATGCATCTTCAATATCGAAGACTGTGCCTGCGCCATTTTCACGGGCATAAATGGCAACAATCGATGCCATTGGCAACAACACCTGCTGGGGAACACCACCAAAACGTGCATTGAACTCCACAAACTCATTGCTAATTTGCAAATTGCCCACTGCGCCAGCTGCAATATTCAGCACTATCTGGCCATCCTTCACGTACTGCTGTGGCACTTGAGTCCCTTTTACAAAGGCATCTACCACAACGTGAGGCGTTAATTGGTTATCCATCAACCAATCATAGTAAGCCCTTAGTAAATAAGGACGATTAGGAGTCAAAGGCTTCATTACATACCCATGCGCATTTCGCGTTCAGCTTCCGTTAAGGAGGCTTTGAACGACTCACGCTCAAAAATACGTGTCATATAGGCTTTGATATCTTTCGCTACGCGGCTATCTAATTCAATACCCAGTACAGGTAAGCGCCACAATAGTGGCCCAAGATAGCAATCCGCTAGACCAAATTCTTCACTCATAAAGTAAGGTACTTCAGTGAAGACTGGCGCTATGGCAATCAAGCTTTCCGTCAACTCTTTACGAGCCGCTTCAGCGCGATCACCCTTGCGAATGCGATCGACCAGCGAATACCAATCCGTATCGATGCGGTGCATCATCAAACGGCTTTGGCCGCGGGATACTGGATAGACTGGCATCAGTGGTGGATGAGGAAAACGCTCATCCAAATATTCCATAATAATGCGTGATTCGTATAAAACGAGTTCACGATCTACCAAAGTTGGCACTGAGTTATAGGGATTTACTTCGAGCAAATCCTCAGGCATTTCATTAGGGTCGACCTGTAAAACATCAACAGTAACCCCTTTCTCAGCTAACACGATACGTACTTGATGGCTATACAGATCATCAGCACCTGAAAACAGTGTCATGATAGAGCGTTTGTTGGCAGCAACAGCCATTGATACCCTCCAGAATCGAAATAAAACAAAAGTAAACGAGGGGCAAAGCCCCCCGTTTACACTATGCGGATATTATATTTTACCCGTTATTGGTGCCTAGTGTACATCTTTCCAATACTCTTTCTTCAAGAGGTAGGCCACAATAAAGAATATAAACAGGAATCCGAGTACCCACCAACCCATAGCTTCACGCTCTAGTTTAACGGGTTCAGCCGAATAGACTAAGAAGCCAGTGATATCACGTACCGCTTGGTCATATTCTTCTGCGTTTAATTTACCGCCAGTGACCACAATACTGCCATCTTCTTGCTTAACAGGCATACCTTGTAACTCTTCGAGCACATGTGGCATACCTACAGATGGGAATACAGTGTTATTCACGCCAAAGGGACGGCTTGGATCTTTGTAGAAGCCTTTGAGGTATGAATATACCCAATCTTCACCACGAACACGGGCCACTAAGGTTAAGTCTGGCGGTGTTGCGCCAAACCACTTAGCCGCGTCTTTCGGTGGAATCGCGTTTTGCATAAGCTCACCAATTTTAGCATCGGTAAACATATACTTATTACGCATATCATCCATAGAAATACCGATATCGGTCGCCACGCGCTCATAACGTTGATACTGAGTGCTATGGCAGCCAGAACAATAATGTTGGAACAGGTCCACACCACGTTCTAAGGAAGCTTTATCATGCAGATCAACATTGGCGTCTTCTAAATGTACGTGTCCGCTTGCGGCAATTGCCAAGGTCGGCAACAAGGCAACTAATGCAATCAATAATTTTTTCATTAGTGTGTCAACCTCGCTGGAACAGGTTTAGTTTTTTCATTCTTGCTGTATACCCACAGCGCCACAAAGAAACCAAAGTAAGTAAAAGTAAATACCTGTGCAACTATCGTCAGTGTTGGTGTCGCAGGGACTACACCTAAGTAACCTAACACAATGAAAGACACTGCAAATTGTGCAATGTTCAACTTGTGCAGCGTGCTACGGTAGCGGACTGACTTCACTTTACAGCGATCTAGCCAAGGCAATACGAACAGTACAGCAATCGACAGACCCATCATGATCACACCGCCCAATTTATCGGGAACGGCACGTAAAATGGCGTAGAAAGGTGTGAAGTACCAAACGGGTGCAATGTGCTCAGGGGTCTTCATCGAGTTAGCCGCTTCAAAGTTTGGCTTCTCAAGGAAGTAACCACCGCCCTCAGGGATAAAGAACAACACGTAACAGAATACAATCAGGAAGCCAGCGACGCCCATGATGTCTTTTACTGTGTAATATGGGTGGAATGGAATGCCATCAACTGGCCAGCCATTCTCGTCTTTGTTCTTCTTGATTTCGATACCGTCAGGGTTATTCGAACCCACTTCGTGCAGTGCAATTAAGTGTAAGAACACTAATACAACTAACACTAATGGCAGTGCGATAACGTGCAGCGCGAAGAAACGGTTCAGTGTCGCGCCAGAGATCACGTAGTCACCACGGATCCATAGGGTTAAGTCGTCACCAATAACAGGAATCGCACCGAACAGAGAAATAATTACCTGCGCACCCCAGTATGACATTTGTCCCCATGGCAGCAAGTAACCCATAAAGGCTTCAGCCATCAACACGAGGAAAATCAACATACCGAATAGCCATAGCAGTTCTCTAGGCTTCTGATATGAACCGTAAATCAGACCACGGAACATATGTAGGTAGATCACCACGAAGAACGCAGAAGCACCCGTTGAGTGCATATAACGCAGCAACCAACCGTATTCAACGTCACGCATGATGTATTCAACAGAGGCGAAAGCGCCTTCTGCTGTAGGTACATAGTTCATCGTCAACCAGATACCCGTTAGTAATTGGTTAACCAATACCAACATCGCTAGCGAACCGAAAAAGTACCAAAAGTTAAAGTTAGTTGGCGTTGCATACTGTCCAACATGACGGTTATAAGTCGCAGTCATTGGGATGCGAGCATCAATCCAATTAATTAAATTCTTAACCATTACGCCACTCCTTTATCTACACCGATAATCACGGTGCCATCATCAACATATTGATGTGGAGGGATAACTAGGTTCAATGGAGCAGGTACGCCTTGGAAAACGCGACCAGCCATATCAAACTTAGAGCCATGACATGGACAGAAGAAACCAGAAGTGACACCTTCAACTTGCTCACCAAATGAATCTGGTAAATAAGTAGGTGAACATCCGAGGTGGGTACAAATACCGACGGCAATAAAATACTCTGGCTTGATTGAACGCAGAGGATTTGTTGCATAATCAGGCTGCTGCATTTCAGCAGAAGCAGGATCTCTTAACTTATCATCGTGGGTTGGCAGTTCATTGATCACGGCTTCTGTGCGACGGACAACCCATACAGGTTTTCCACGCCACTCAACACGGATCAGCTGACCTGGCTCTACTTTACTGATATTTACTTCGACCGGTGCACCTGCAGCTTTCGCTTTGGCACTCGGATTCCATGACTTGATGAAAGGAACCGCTACAGCGACGGCACCAGCACCACCTACTACGGCGGTTGCGGCTGTCAGGAATCTGCGACGTCCGGTATCGACTGGCGCATTGCTCATCCACTTATCTCCCAGAGGGTGTTGGAATTTTTGTTTTTCAAAGACTTTCCGCCCGGGGTCATCACCATGGGCAAAAATCGAAGTTTGAGGCGGGGCTCATTATAGCTAAAAATTAGAAGCAGATCATAGTGAAAACACGCAAGTAAGTTAGGGAGATTGCGTGTTTTTTAAAAAACGGACAAAAAAAGCACAACTTTTAACCTATTTCAACCTTCCTTGAGGATATTTTAAGCACATCCTCTTTTAGCTCGGCATAAAGCATGCATCACTAATGTAAATAAAGCCTCAGGGGAACCCCAAATCTATCACCTCTAGATAAAAAAATAGGCCCTGTTAAACAGGGCCTATTTCAACGCGATTATTGAGCGATTATTTCTTAGGTGCAGTGCTCTTCATATATTTGAAGAACTCACTGTCAGGCTCTAATACCATGATATCTGAGTTACCAGAGAAACTCTCACGATAGGCTTCTAAGCTACGGACAAAGCTGAAAAACTCAGGATCTTTGCTGTATGCATCAGAGTAAATTTTAGCCGCTAACGCATCACCTTCACCACGAATGGTCAAGGCTTTACGTTCAGCTTCGGCAATCTTCACCGTCACATTAGCATCAATCGTTGCACGAATGATTTCAGATTGCTCTTTACCCTGTGCTCTGTGTTCTTTTGCCACAGCTTGACGCTCGGCACGCATGCGCTGGTAAATACTATTACTGACGTTAGCCGGTAAATTGATTTGCTTTACACGCACGTCAACCACTTCAATACCTAAGTCCCTTGCGCTTTCTGAAGCATTAGCGAGTGCATCATTTTGCAATTCATCACGCTTACCAGAAACAATTTCCTTGATAGTGCGACGACCAAACTCAGTACGTAAATCGTTGTTGATCTTACGTTGTAGCAGCGATTCTGCATTCGATTTAATACCACCATTTGTGGATAGGTAATACTTCTCGAAGTCAAAAATACGCCACTTCACATAGGAATCAACCATCAGATCTTTTTTCTCTGAGGTGACAAAGCGATCGGCTGCACCATCCAATGTCTGAATACGGGCATCGAGTAACTTCACTTTATCGATCACTGGCACTTTAAAGTGCAATCCAGGACCAAAAACGCGAGTCACTTGGTTACCGTCAACATTGTCTTTTACGATTTCACCGAAACGCGCCACAATGGCTCGTTCGCCTTCGTTGACGACCATCATAGAAGATAAAACCACACCTAAAACAACGGCGATAAGAATAATACCTAATCTACCCATGAATTAATCCCTCCCTTGGCGAGTACGATCATCGCGGGACGGACGTCCACTCAAAGGCTCACCAATGCGAGTCGTTGATACAGATGAAGAATTGACATTCTGCTGAGGCTTAGGCTCAAGATCAGGTGTTGCAGTCTTCTCTTTCATTAACTTGTCTAACGGCAAGTACATTAAGTTGCCATTGTTTTTGGCATCTATCAGCACTTTGTTGGTCTCCGTCATCACCTGCTGCATTGTATCTAGATACAAGCGTTTACGAGTGACGTCAGGCGCCGCTTGGTACTCAGGTAACAGCAACTCAAAACGAGCAACCTTACCGCGAGCTTCTAGGATTTCGCGCTCTTTATAGGCATTGGCTTGTTGCGCCATGCGTTCCACTTCACCGCGTGCTTTGGGTTCAATTTCACGGGCATAGGCTTCAGCTTCACGAATAAAACGCTGCTCATCTTCTTGGGCAGAAATCGCATCATCGAAGGCATCTTTCACTTCTTCTGGCGGACGCGCAGGCAAGAAGTTAACGTCAACAATCGCAAGACCCAATTTATACGGTTCAAGAATACGCTCTAATTCTTTCCAAGTGTCGCGACGAATCGCATCACGGCCCGTGGTCAGAATATCGTCCATCTTGTTATGACCAATCACATAACGCAGGGCGCTATCGGTCGCTTCACGTAAGCTGGCGTTGGCATCTACCGCACTGAATAGATATGAGTACGCATCTAAAATACGATACTGCACATCAAGCTCAACTTTCACGACGTTTTCATCGGATGTCAGCATGCTACCCGACGCAGGAATAGAGCGAACAGATTGCACATCGACGGGATAAATCTGGTCGATAAAGGTCGCTTTCCAGTGAAGGCCAGGGCCAATTTCACCATTGTGTTGACCAAAACGCAGTGCCACACCACGCTCAGCCTCTTTAATTGTGTAAAAACCCGAGAGTCCCCAAACAGCTAAAGCAATGGCAAGAATGATGATTAAGCTAAACGAACTAAAGTTCTGGCCTGATGAGCCATTGCCTTTGCCGCCAAAGCGCTTTGAAAGATTACGAAAAACCTCATCAAGGTCCGGTGGTCCTTTGTCGTTACCACCTTTATTTCCCCAAGGATCATTACCCTTGTTACCGGGCTCGTTCCAAGCCATTTAACACTCCATAAGTGGATGAAATAAATTAGATTATTAACAAACAGCCTTTTCTATCGACGTATCGAAGATAAAGGTTTCTAACTCACCCTGACTCTGTTTAGCTAATCGGCGCCAATCGGCGTCCGATAAACGAACAGACAAAATACAGTTCCCCAGATCGTCGTACTCTTTCTGCTGTATCGCATCCAGTCGATAAAACTGGCCAAGATAATGTCCAGCAGTTGCCGGAATTCTAAGTGTAAGCTCCCTAATGACCTCACCAATAAGCTCAGTGATAGCCTTGAGGAGCAAGTCAAACCCTAAACGCTTTTGTGCCGAAACCCATACGCGAACAGGCTTGCCTGTGTCGTCATACTCGATTCGAGGTGTCACATCTTCAAGTAGGTCAATTTTATTACAAACGACCAGCTGCATGACTTCATCGGCTTCGATGTCTTTCAGCACATTTTGCACTTGTTCAAAATTATCCGCCATATTTTCATCTGCACAATCAACAATATGCAGTAGTAACTCCGCCTGACGAGTCTCCTGTAGCGTTGCTTTAAACGCGGCGACGAGATCGTGTGGCAGATGACGGATAAACCCCACTGTATCCGCTAATATCACGGCACCATCGGGTAAATCTAGCTTTCTAAGCGTGGGATCGAGTGTGGCAAATAACTGATCGGCTGCATAAACATCTGACGAGGTTAATGCATTAAACAAGGTTGATTTGCCCGCGTTGGTATAACCGACTAATGAAACCGTTGGCATTTCGCTGCGCTTACGGGCGCGGCGGCTCTGCTCACGTTGCTTATCAACTCGCTCTAAGCGCTTATTGATATTTTTAATCCGTCCCCTGAGCAGACGTCTATCGGTTTCTAGCTGAGTTTCCCCAGGCCCACGCAAACCAATACCGCCTTTTTGGCGCTCAAGGTGGGTCCAACCACGCACAAGGCGAGTCGACATGTGACGCAATTGCGCTAGCTCCACCTGCAACTTACCTTCGTGAGTCCGTGCACGTTGAGCAAAAATATCCAAAATAAGCGTGGTCCGGTCCAATACTCGGCACAGGCACACTTGCTCAAGATTACGCTCTTGGGCTGGACTCAAGGCGTGGTTAAAAATCACCACATTGGCCTCAGTCGCAGCCACAAGTTCGGCTAATTCTTCGGCTTTTCCAGAACCCACAAAAAACTTGCGGTCTGGTGAGCGTCGACTTCCAGTAATGACCCCGACTGAACGCGCGCCAGCGGACTCAACGAGTAGCTGTAGCTCGACTAAGTCTTCTCGGCGTTCCTCATCGGAAAAGTCGATATGGACAAGAACCGCTGTTTCTCCCGCCTCATAACGATCAAACAAGAAGCAAACTCCTCAAATAAAACTTATTCACCACTAGGCATATCATCCTGCGCGCCGTATCCGCCCTGGGCAT
Source organism: Shewanella sp. KJ2020 (assembly GCF_024197625.1). Classification (NCBI taxonomy): domain Bacteria; kingdom Pseudomonadati; phylum Pseudomonadota; class Gammaproteobacteria; order Alteromonadales; family Shewanellaceae; genus Shewanella; species Shewanella sp. KJ2020. The sequence goes on from NZ_JAKUKD010000013.1 coordinate 56,240, forward strand.
TTTGATGGCCAGTAACGTTAAATGGACGAGCGGGAACCACGGTAGAAATAGCGTGTTTGTAAACCATTTGGCTCACTGTGTTTTTCAACAGAATGACAAATTGATCAAACGACTCTACCTGTCCCTGGAGTTTAATGCCGTTTACCAAGTAAATTGATACAGGAACGCGCTCGCGGCGCAGTGCGTTCAAAAATGGGTCTTGTAAAGATTGCCCCTTAGCCATTTTATTATTTCCTTTTTAATTTATATAAAAATAAATCTATATCAGTGAAGTTTTTTGTTTAGTTTTAGTATTATACAGCAAGGGCTAATAAGCTAGCGGCATTGACGCATAAGTGTAACTAAATTCCCCTCAGCACCACTTTCAAGCCAATTCAACTCTGGCCAACTGCGCAACCATGTTAATTGACGCTTAGCCAATTGCCTAGTAGCTGCAACTGCTTTTTCGACCATAGTATCATAGTCAAACTCACCATCGAGGTACTGCCAGCACTGTCGATATCCCACGCAACGCATTGATGGCAAATCTAAATGCAGGTCATTTCTCGTTTTTAGCTGCGTAACTTCATCAATAAAACCTTGCTGCAACATGATCTTAAAGCGCTGTGCAATTAAGTCATGTAACACTTTACGCTCGCGGGGGGCAATGGCAAATTGCACCACATCGTAGGGCAAAGGTGCTGACTTAGTGTGTGTCAGCTCAGTCAGACTCTTGCCGCTTATTCTATAGACTTCCAGCGCTCTTGAAAGCCTTTGTGGATCATTAGGATGAATTCTTTCTGCCGACACGGGATCTATCTCCCGTAATTGGTCGTGCAGCACTTCCCACCCCTTAGTGTCGGCCTCGGCTTGGATCTCTGCCCGTATCGCTTCATTGGCACTGGGAAGCGGTGATAATCCTTCTAATAACGCCTTAAAATACATCATGGTGCCACCAACCAATAGGGGTGTTTTTCCCATGCTGATAATCTGTTCTATCTCTGCCAGTGCATCGGTTCGAAAATCGGCAGCCGAGTAACTCTCGGCCGGATCGCGAATATCGATTAAGCGATGCGGTCCACGGGCTAATTCTGCCGCTGAAGGTTTGGCACTGCCAATATCCATACCACGATAAATCAGGGCGGAGTCAACTGAGATAATTTCACAGTTGTGTTTCTCGGCCAATTCTAGTGCTAAAGCCGTTTTCCCCGAGGCCGTAGGCCCCATAAGGAATAACACTTTAGGCTGTTGTTCTTTATTCACTTGCTTGCTCTTCTAGCCACGACTGCCAAGGTAAGGATATTGCATTTTTGGCGATATACTGTCTTTTCTCTTCACTTAACTGACAAAATGCAGCCCAGATCTCTGGCGCTGACACAAACCCCGCTAGGCTGTGCTTTGCCAACCACATAGCCAACGCATCCGGCGCTGGCGTTTCGAAACGTAGCGATTGCAACCACTCGGGGATCGCCTTAGCTAACGGGCTATCCCTGAGATATGGGGGCACTTTTTTAATTATCAACTGCTGGTAACGAATTGTCAGTTCTAATCCCAGTTGACGTATTAAGGTCTCGTGCTCATCAATTAATGACTGCCACTCAGAGTCGGCAGCGACCGATATCGGCATCAATAAAGGCTGCCCAATCAACCCTGTGGCCAGTTTCATTTCAATTTCATGGCAGCGGATCGCTAATGCCGCAGACTCAATACGTAATAAACTTAATTTTGGCCCATCAGTAAATACCCAATAGTGACCATCAAGTATCGCAGGCATAGGTTGCGCTGGTTGATACACCTTATCCTGTACGCTGTAGGATGGGGTTTGCAATAACGCACCATAGCTTGCAATTGCGGCTTTTGAAGGCAGCTCAGTACGCGGGCGAACTCCCCCAGCCGCACCACTTCTAGCCTCCCTTGGCACAGCCATGCTGCCAAAGGCGTTGCTATGAATCGCAGTTCCAGAACGAGATCCAGCTAATGCCGTTTCAGTTTGACTCTCCCTAGACGTATCAACCCAGGCGAGGCTGTCTTTCGCATCTGAAGATTTAAGCTCGAAAGCAGAATGCGCTGGCTGGCTAACATGAAGATTATCTTCTAGTTGTGGCGAGTTTGGTTCAAAACTGAACTCGCCAGCTTCCTCTAGTGCCGATAGCAACGCCTGCAAAATATAATCATGCACATAACGGCTCTGATGGAACCTGACTTCATGCTTAGCGGGGTGCACATTGACATCCACTTGATGGGGGTCGATGTTCAACATCAGCACATAACCTGGCTGTTCAAGTTCAGCTTTTTGCGCAAAGGCTTGGCGCACTGCATGATTCACAAGACGGTCACGCACCAGTCGTCCATTCACATAAAAATAATGGGTGTCGGTTAACACGGTTGACCAAGGCGACTGCAAATAACCACTTAGGCGCAGATCATCATGCTGGCATTCAACCCGCAGCGCCTCATCGGCAAATTGCCGCCCGGCGACCTGCGTCAGCCGCTGTAAATATTGAGGCTCATTCATCGCGGGGCGATAGTTACGCACCGTTTTACCATTGTGAGTCAAGGTAAAATGGATATCTCCCCGTACGAGTGCGATACGTTTTAACCATTCATCGATATGGGTAAATTCGGTTTTATCACTCTTTAAAAAGCGTCTACGAGCTGGGGTATTGAAAAATAGATCCATCACTTCAATGGTCGAGCCCACAGGATGAGCGGCGGGCATCACCTTAACCGCCATATCGGCCCCTTCGGCCTGGGCTTGCCAAGCTTCGGTTTGTTCAACAGTGCGTGAGGTTAAGGTTAAGCGAGACACTGAGCTAATACTGGCGAGCGCTTCCCCACGAAAGCCAAAACTTAAGATAGCTTCGAGATCGTCCAGCGTATGTAATTTGGATGTCGCATGGCGCGATAATGCTAGGGCAAGTTCGTCCTTTGGGATCCCCGAACCATTGTCACGGATCTTTATAAGCTTACTGCCACCCCTATCGATTTCGATATCGATGCGCGTCGCCCCCGCATCTAAGCTGTTCTCGACGAGCTCTTTGACGACTGAAGCAGGCCTTTCAACGACTTCGCCGGCGGCAATCTGGTTTGCTAGTTGTGGAGGAAGGATCTGAATACCCATAGGTTTTTCCATGTTAGCTCTCAGGGATCACTAGGGTTTGGCCTAACTGCACCACATCGGATTTCATTCCATTGGCGCGTTTGATACTGGCCATTGAAACTTGGTATCTGAGTGCGATGGCTGAAAGCGATTCACCGCGACGGACCTTATGCTTAACCTTTGTCGGAGCAGTATCATCAACATAGGCTGTAGGGGTTCTTTCCGTCGACGTTTTTTCAGCTGATGCTTTTGTAGTTGTTTTTACTGGCTTAGCACCGCTGGAACTTCCACCCCGCCTTTGGGCAAGCAAGGTGTCCGCAGGTGGATTATTATGATAGTAACGACTCACACCCTTATAAATAGCATTGGCGATGCTCTCTTGATGACGACTACTCGACAACAAACGTTCTTCTTTGGGATTTGAAATAAAACCTGTTTCCACCAAGATTGAAGGAATATCCGGCGACTTTAACACGGCTAAACTCGCGGACTCGGGGCGACTCTTATGCAATTCTGTCACGCCGCCTAGATCTTTTAAAATATCCCCCGCAACAGAGTGGCCAATGGCCATGGAACTGTTCATGGACATATCGAGCAATGTCATTGCAAGATATTGTTCATTATCGGTATTTTGGATAATTTCCCCCGCGCCCCCAAGCAGTTCTGAATGCTTTTCTTTTTGCTCTAACCAACGACCAATTTCACTATTGGCACGACGCATGGAGAGCACCCATACGGAGGCACCACGGGGATTGGGTGAAGTAAAAGCATCCGCATGGATAGAAATCAAGAGATCCGCCTTACTGTTACGGGCCAGCTCCGAGCGTTTATTTAAATTCACAAAATAATCGCCGGTGCGGATCATCACAGCACGCATTCCAGGCGTGTCATTAATTTTACTCGAAACCCGCCGCGCAATTTCAAGGGCGACCTTCTTCTCGTATACCCCAGAAGGACCAATTGAACCGGGATCGTCACCACCGTGGCCAGCGTCTATGGCAATCACAATATCACGGGAGGATTGCGCCGCTTGGGTCACCGTTTTAACCGGGGTTGATGACACGATTGCCGTTGCCGTAGTGACTGTTTTATCTTCGAGGTCTACCACCAAACGATTGCCGTAAGGCGCGGTAACGGGCAGGGAAAATAAGTTGGCGTTTAACGGTTTAACCAGATCGATCACTAAGCGTAAATCACCTTTGGTCGGGGATTTACTCACCCGGATCCCTTTCACCAACTTGCTATTATTATCGATATTTTTAAGGTTTAGCTTAGTCGATGCCTTTTTAAGATCGACCACTAAGCGATTCGGACCATCGATGGAAAAGTGTGTGTAGTTTGGTGCTTCACTTAAGTCGAATACGACGCGGGTCGATTCAGGGGCGGCCCAAATACGTACGCCTTCTAACTGATTTGCCGCATGGGCAGACACAGTAAAAAAGGCACACAATAAAACAGTAATAATTTGAAAGTAATGCTTATTTTTAGTCATTGTTGTTTTTATTTTATCGCGGCTAATAGCTTTTTACCTGATTCTGATAAAGCTTGGATTTGGATTTCACGCCCAGTATTGGCATAACTTAAATGCAGGTGGATATCGGCATCGGGCAACAAACCTTCTCCTTTATCAGGCCATTCCACTATACACAGGCTCTTATGGGTAAAATAATCGCGGATCCCCATAAACTCGAGTTCTTCAGGATCGTTTAAACGATACAAATCAAAATGATAAACTTCGACACCATCAAGCTCATAAGGTTCAACTAAAGTGTAAGTCGGGCTTTTAACTGCACCTTTATGACCCAACCCCTGAATTAAGCCGCGACTCAAAGTCGTCTTACCGGCACCCAAATCACCCGTAAAATACAGAGTCAAAGGCGCTTGAACATGGCGAGCCAATTTTTGCCCTACCGCAATGGTGTCGTCTTCGTTTTTTAAAAAAAAGGTTAACTCTGTCATTTCTACTTATATCACTACTATTGTTGATGGCTGAAGTTGCTCAAGCATAAAAAACCAGCAATGGCCTATGCTTGAGTCTCACATACCGCCTAGAGTAAATCACTATTCACTAATTGGCGAATAAAAGGCATTAAATCACTCGCTAACATGCCCCGTTCACCTTGTACTGCGGCAAGATCCGCAGCGCAGCCATGGACGACAACCCCAACAACGGTTGCCTGCATATTATCCATTCCCTGCGCCATGAGCGCACCTATAATACCAGATAACACATCCCCACACCCACCACTGGCAAGCCCAGGGTTACCCACAGGTGCGACAATCATTTGCTTACCGTCAAAAATCACAGTGCCCGCGCCCTTTAAAAGCACTACACCACCATACTTCTGCTGCATTGCGCGCACGGCGGCAAATCTGTCCTGCTCAATCTCAGCGACAGAGCACCCCAACAAACGGGCGGCTTCCCCAGGATGGGGTGTTAATACCCAATTTGTTTGCCTGCGAGGTTCATTACTGAGCAAATTCAACGCATCTGCATCTAATACACAGGGTTTATCACTCAGGCCCACCGCTTTAAATAAGTTATAACCCCAATCATGTTTACCCAGCCCAGGCCCAAGCACTATAACTTGGGCCCAGCCAAGACGCAGATACACCTCCATATCCACGAGATCGCAGCCCCAAAACATCAATTCAGGACGGGAAACATTAACTGTCAGTTGATGTTCTGGGCGACTGATGACTGTGACCAACCCAGCACCTGCACGTAAACAGGCTTCACTGGCAAGACGTATAGCACCAGCCATACCGATATCACCACCAATCAGAGTCACTTTGCCCGATTGCCCCTTATGACTATCCCTCGCACGGGCGGCAAAATAGTCTTTTAGCATTTCTCTGCCAACACGTAAGGCGTTGCAATCTCTAAAGAATGGCGTTAAACCTAGATCGGCAAATTCAATAAAACCGCTATGGTGCCGCGCCTTGCTGGTGAGTAATCCCTGTTTTATACCACCAAAACAGAGGGTCACATCTGCCATAACAGCAACCCCCGCAACAGTCCCCGTATCGGCAATAATTCCCGACGGGAGATCTAGGCTCAATACCCAGGCAGCACTTTGGTTAACGGCGTGGATCAACTCTGCCATTTCCTCCCGAACACTGCCCTGCACGCCAGTCCCAAGCAGGCCATCAACTATGATCTCTGCCTGTAGAATATCTTCAGTTTTAATGGATTGAGCCGTACCACCTTGATTAAGGTAAGCCGTTAATGCCTGTTCAAACTCGTCACTGCCCGTGGTTTTGAGCAACATGACGCAAACCGAAATCCCCGCCTCAAGCAAAAGCCGAGCACAGACTAAGGCATCGGCACCGTTATTACCGCTGCCGGCGAGGATTGAGACTCTTTGGGATTGAATACCGACCCGCTCAGCACAATGTTTAACCAAACATTGAAAAGCAGCACTACCAGCCCGCTCGACCAAGCCATAAAATGTCGACTCACCTTGAGTCACTGCGAGCAACTCAGCTTCCCTAATTTGCTGCTGGGTATAAAGCGCCGTGGGTAATCTTGATAAATCTTGTGCCATAGATAAGCTCCTGCGCCACCAAAGAATAAATATCTTGCTTCATCGCTCAACCCATTGAACGCATTGATTCAATCGTCTTACTGATAAAGGACTAAACACCGTTCATTAGATCAAGAAAGTAGCAAAAACCGCTCCGCCAAATTATGACGTAAATCAGTTGCTGAGCGAAAATATCCACGGGATAGCAATAAAAAAGCAGCGATAGAAACAACAAAACCAGCAATCAGCTGGCTTTGTTAGAAGGAATGGCAATTTAAGCTAGATATCATCCATCCGAATGGTGCTATGGACTAAGCGTTGTTGCTGCGTTTTCTCCACCCGGATTAAGTCAGCCAATGCGCTACGGGCATCCTCTGCCGTAGTCGAATTAACGGTTTTCTCCAATAGGCCAATGAGGCGATTTTCCAAGTCGAGATGCAAATTAAGCACATCTTCCTCATTCATATTTGCGGGCAACATAGTGTCTTGGCAACGCTTAGTAAAATCTTCAAATACAAAGTCTTTATACCAAGTATCTAGGATGCGGTGAGGAGCATCATCCATATAATCACGCAGGTTCTCCGCCACCTTCTTTTGATGGGACTCAAAATATTCCAACATCATTTTCACTCGAGCCGAATCGGCTTGATTCATCAGTCGGCCATAGAGTTGCGCCATATCTAAGCGACAATTTGCCACATACTCGAGTAGATCACGCAATTGTTGAATACGCATATAATGCACTCCACTGTCAGGCCAACAACTTGGCGCTATTAACTTTGTCTGTGTTCATTATGTGAGTAAAAGCGCTAAGAATATTTGAACAAGGTCATAATTTAACTTTCGCAACGCTATCTAATTTAGGGAAACTTGAAGAAACAAGGCGCAGATCACGCATTAGCCTGGCTGTTTTAATTATCACAAAATGAAAAACATAGCCGAAAACAGCAACTGAGCTAATGTCAATTGAGTAATTTGATAATGGAAGATTCAGGGAATTTGGAGCGACATGATTTTAATCAAGAGCGGTTCGAACCGATGACCTATACCTTGACTAATTTAACAATCACAAAGGTATAGCCATATTAAGAGCGCAACTGAGCTAATGTTAATTGAGTAATTTGATAATGGAGGATTCAGGGAATTTGGAGCGACGTGATTTTAATCAAGAGCGGTTCGAACCGATGACCTATACCTTGGCAAGGTATTGCTCTACCAACTGAGCTAATGTCGCATAATTTGGAGCGACATATCGGGTTCGAACCGATGACCTATACCTTGGCAAGGTATCGCTCTACCAACTGAGCTAATGTCGCATAATCTGTATTAATGACTTGGTAAATCATTAAATTTTAATTTGGAGCGACATATCGGGTTCGAACCGATGACCTATACCTTGGCAAGGTATCGCTCTACCAACTGAGCTAATGTCGCATTTCACATTTTAAGACTGTGACAGTCTAGAATTTGGAGCGACATATCGGGTTCGAACCGATGACCTATACCTTGGCAAGGTATCGCTCTACCAACTGAGCTAATGTCGCATTTTTTATCGCTGCTACATTTGTCTTCAACATTAACAAAGGTATCGTCTTTCAACCTTTGCCAACTGAGCTAATGTCGCATAATTTTGTATTTAATGACTTGGTAAATCACTAAAATTGTATTTGGAGCGACATATCGGGTTCGAACCGATGACCTATACCTTGGCAAGGTATCGCTCTACCAACTGAGCTAATGTCGCCTTTTGTATCGCTGCTATATTTGCCTTCAACATTACCAAAGGTATCGTCTTTCAACCTTTGCCAACTGAGCTAATGTCGCCTTTTGTATCGCTGCTACATTTGCCTTCAACATTACCAAAGGTATCTCTTTCAACCTTTGCCAACTGAGCTAATGTCGCAATCACTTATATGTTCGGCGCTTCATGTCCGCATCAAAAAGTTGAGGCCGCATTATATGAAAAATTCATGCGGCTGCAACCCCTTCTTGCAGATTTATCTGCTGATCGGTCAAATTTTAAATACTTTGCTGCGATAATATTGTAATTCTGCGATCGATTCTTGAATGTCCTGCAGTGCTTGATGGGTTCCTTGCTTCTTAAAACCCGCCATAGTCTCGGGACTCCAGCGTCTCACCAGCTCTTTTATCGTACTGACATCAATGTTGCGATAATGGAAGTAATCCTCCAATTCACGCATATAACGATTTAAGAAGCGCCTATCTTGGCCAACACTGTTGCCACACATAGGGGAAGCGCCTTTGGGCACATATTGCTCTAAAAAAGCAATCGTCTTAGCAATGGCTTGTGCTTCGTTATCTTGGCTTGCACGCACACGATCAATCAGCCCAGATTCGCCATGGTGCTTTTGATTCCAATCATCCATGGCAGCCAGTACATCATCCGACTGATGAATGGCGATCACAGGGCCTTGACCGATAATATTGAGTTCTTGGTCCGTTACTAATGTGGCAATTTCAATGATCCTGTCTACATCGGGCTCTAGTCCCGTCATCTCTAGGTCAATCCAAATGAGATTATTTGCATCTGCCGCCATAAATCTGCCTTATTGTGTCAGTTAGCCTAAATTCAGGCATTTTTATTCAAGAGCGTGTATCATACTGCTTTTTTCCAACACAAAAAATCACCTAATTGACGAAGACGAATCAGTGAGTAAAAAGAAACCCCTAAGCCAAGGTCAATTACGCCGTATGCGTGCCAATCACGAGAAACGACTCAATCGTGACAACGGCGAAAAAAACACGCCAGAGTTACAGGATAGTTCACTCGGAGCCGAACAGAGCGGCACAGTGATTTCCCGTTTTGGCCAACATGCCGATATCGAAACCGAAGACGGCCAGATAGTACGTTGCAATATTCGCCGAACCATTAATAGTCTAGTCACTGGCGACAAGGTTGTTGTGCGTTTAGCCATTGAGAGCCAAGCCAACAGCGGTATCGCGGGTATCGTTGAAGCCGTTCACCCTAGACGCTCTTCGCTAACACGCCCAGATTTATACGATGGCGTTAAGATTATCGCCTCGAATATCGACCAGATTTTAATTGTGTCCTCGGTATTACCCAGCTTTACCACCCAAATTATCGACCGCTACCTTGTCGCCGCCGAAGATACCGACATTCCGCCTATCATCATTTTAAATAAAATTGACTTACTCAACCCAGATGAAGCCCAGGCAATAGATGAAGCGCTACAGCGCTATAAAGATATTGGCTATCCGGTTTATAAGGTCAGCAGCAAGTTAGGCGAAGGTATCGATACCATTAAGGGCTTACTTAAGGATAAAGTCAGCGTATTTGCGGGTCAGTCTGGTGTAGGTAAATCCTCTATCATCAATGCGCTCTTGCCAGATGCGGATCTCTTAGTGGGTGATGTTTCCGATAACTCGGGTTTAGGTCAGCACACGACTACCACGGCCAAACTACTGCATTTACCCAGCGGCGGCGATTTGATTGACTCCCCCGGCGTACGTGAATTTGCCCTATGGCACTTACCCGCACAGCGTGTAGGCTGGTGCTTTATCGAATTCCGTGACTTTTTAGGTGGCTGTAAATTCCGCGACTGCAAGCACGGTGATGACCCAGGTTGCGCATTAAAAGCCGCGGTGAATGAAGGTAAAATTAGTGAAGATCGCTTCAACAATTACCACCGTATTATTGCCAGCCTAGATGAGCAACGCCATGCGCGGCATTTCCGCGCGGCCACTGACGAATAACTATTTAGTGATAAATAACAACGGTCTCAGCACAGATTGAGCGGTAAGAAAAGGAATTAAAATTGGATAAAGTCAAAATTGCCCTGCAGTACATGCTGCCAAAACACTTATTATCACGTTTAGTGGGTAAGCTCGCCGCAGCGCAAGCTGGCGCCTTGACCACAGCCGCCATAAAGTGGTTTATCAAACAATATAAAATTGATATGAGCGAAGCGGCCCAGAGCGAGCCTGAGGCTTACAAAAGCTTCAATGACTTCTTTACCCGAGCCTTAAAATCGGGGATCCGCCCCATAAACCCAAATCCCCACGTTATGGTGCATCCGGTGGACGGCGCGGTGAGCCAATTGGGGCCAATCAAAGATGGACGTATTTTCCAGGCTAAAGGCCACCACTACTCTTCGCTCACCTTACTAGGCGATCAAGCCGAAGATGCCAAGCGCTTCGAAGGCGGTGATTTCGCGACTATCTACTTAGCGCCTAAGGATTATCACCGTATCCATATGCCAATCAAAGGCACATTATCGAAGATGACCTATGTGCCCGGCGAGTTATTTTCGGTCAATCCATTAACCGCAAGACACGTTCCCGGTCTTTTCGCCCGTAACGAACGTGTGGTGGCGATTTTTGAAACCGAGCTAGGCCCCCTAGCCATGGTATTAGTCGGTGCGACTATCGTTGCCAGTATTGAAACCGTCTGGGCCGGCACCATCACGCCGCCTACGGGTAAGCAAGTGTTTACTTGGGAATACCCAACTGTGGGGCCCGATGCCCTTACCTTAGAAAAAGGCGATGAAATGGGCCGCTTTAAATTGGGCAGTACTGTGGTGATGTTATTTGCTAAAGATGCGATTGACACCTTTGCCGAAGGGGTTGAAGCCGAGGCGGTAACCCGTATGGGCCAAGCCTTTGCCAACCTTCAAGATATCAAATCAGCGGACTAAGCATTTTTGAGTGCATCGAATGTGAATGCTGCTAAATCCTCGGGATTAATCGAGTTACATATTGCTGTGCTGATGTTTGGCGGCACAGCATTGTTCTCAAAACTCATTCCCTTAAGTGCACTCGATATCACCCTCTTGCGCTGCTGCGTCGCCTCTGTGGTTTTAGGCCTATTGGTAAAATTTCGTCGTCAGCACTTAACCTTAGCGAGCAAGCAAGATTATCTAGTGGCTATCGGTTTAGGCGTGATTGTGAGCCTACATTGGGTCACCTACTTTGCCGCTATGCAACTCTCCTCCGTTGCCATAGGCATGATTGCCTTTTTTACCTATCCTGTGATGACAGTGATTGCCGAGCCCCTGCTGACGGGGCATAAAATCAAATCCCAGGATATTGCTAGCGGCGTATTAGTGCTCATCGGGGTGATTTTATTGATCCCCGAGGCCAATCTTGGCAATGATACCACCCTAGGGATCGCTATCGGCATTCTCTCGGCCATGCTATTTACCGCCAGAAATTTGCTGCAAAAACGCTACTTTACCCAATACTCTGGCCCCCATGCGATGTTTTACCAGACCCTAGTAGCAGTGGTTTTTTTGTTGCCTTGGCATGAGGCCGAGCTTAACAGTATTCCATTAGATGTCTGGGGATTAATCATCCTGCTTGGTGTGGTATTTACCGCTGCACCCCACGCATTGTTTACCTCGGCACTGCGGCACTTAAGTGCAAAAACCGTCGGACTCGTCTCCTGTTTGCAACCCTTTTATGGTGCCATGCTGGCGCTGGTGATTTTGGGTGAAGAATTGAGTCTCACAACCCTGATTGGCGGCACGATAATCGTTGCCACGGCAATTTTTGAAACCCACCAGTCGCATCAATCACAGCGGTAAAAAAAGAAGCGCTGAAACATACCAATCTCAGCCTAAGTTGGCTAAGATGAGTGCGCCATTTTCCCCGAGTTGTTTTTAGTCGATATGCTACGTATTTTATTGTTCGTTATTGCTTTTTTCTCTTTCCACTCCTTAGCCAATTCGCCCTTGCAGTTGGATAAACGTCTTGGTTTAAACAACCAAAATCAGCAACAAGCCATTAGCATTGATGAACAAATTGCTGAGCTAAAAAACAACATAGATAGACTGGCGGCGGAGGCGGCAAGTTTCCAGCAGGCTCAACTGGATTTTGAAAAAAATAAAAAGACCATTAATCAAGATCTCAAAGAAGCAGCAGTACAACTTAAACTGAAAAAAGGCACAGATCTCAGCCAACAGGCATCGATGGCCTATTTACGCTTGTCGGAATTAAAGGAAAATGAGTCTACCTTAGGCAATCAAGTCAATGAGTTATTGCAGCGCCATAATCTTTTACCTTCTGTAATTGCCACGGCAAGGCAGAATGTACTGCAAAGCAAGAAGTCTGAACTTGCGCCCTTAGATACCCCAACGGGGGAATTGCAGCAAACCCAGCGGATCTTCTTAGAACAGACCCTAACGACCAATGAAGCGGAACTCGCCAGCAGCCAAAAGCGTATCGAACTGGCCCAATTACAATTGCAGTTAGTACGGCAGCAATTGATCCAACAGGAAGCCTTGATTGAAGCCATCAACAAGGCCATGAATAAACAGCGCCAACAGCAAACCGATGCAACCTTAGCCAAAAATCTGGTTGCGACGGATAAAGTCGTCGATCCTGTGACGCGCAATATTATCGATACCAACCAGATCTATGGCCAAAAACTGCAAACCTTAACCTTGCAAATCAACAATGTTATTGAGCAGCAGGAACAAGCTGAGATCCAATACCAATCCCAAGCTAAGCAACTGGCGAATATTCAAGAACAAATTACTTGGGTAAAAATGAATTCCGCCTTCGGTGAACGCTTCTTGCAAATGCTGCAATCACTGCCTAAGCCACCCAACCACGAAAAACTGCAAACGCTTATCGCCGATGCGCGCTTGGACAGATATCACCTAGAGCAACAACAAGCGCTTAATGAACAGGAATTAGAGCAGCCAAGCCACTACACTGAAGCCCAAATTAAGTTGCTTAATTCTCAGCAAGTGCTGCTTACGCAGTTAATGCAAGGTTATGATCAATATCTGAGTGAACTTGGTAAGCTTAAGGTAAATTATCAACAACTTAGCCAGCAAAACCTCACACTTAAAAATACCCTTAACGAACATTTATTCTGGGTGCCTAATGCGGCCAGTATCAATAAATTATGGCTGACAGATGTCCAGCGCAGCACCCTATGGCTAGTGCAACAAGCGCAGTGGGGGCAACTGAATGAAGCCTGGCAAGAGCAAAACGACTATTGGTCATGGTGGATCATTCTGTTAGTGCTGTGTCTCGTTATCCAAGATCTCGTGACACCTAAATTTAATCGGCTACTCACCTATTACGCCACCTATGTGGGTAACGTGACCCAAGATAAGTTTATTTACACCCTAAAAGCACTTATTTGCAGCATTGGCTATGCCTTAATAAAACCTCTGCCTGTGGTCATTGCCGGGTGGATTTTCTACCAATCCGACCGCAACTTCGTGCAGGCCGTGGGTATGGGGATTTTGGCCATTGGCCTAGTGTATTTATTGTATCGGTTGATTTTTATCTTGGCCCTCAATAAGGGCGTTTTGGTTGGACACTTTAAGCGTCCCTCAAAACTTATCCAAGCCGGCCAATTTAGGCTAAAGCACTTTGTGTTAGTCGTGAGCCCCCTACTGGGATTAATGGGGTTTACCGAAGTATTAGACGCCTCTTTAGTGCGTAACAGCATAGGCCGAGGCGCATTTATCCTCTTTTGTATTATGTTGTTCTTGCTCTACAAGGATATTCTCATTCTGAGCCGTCAAAATATCGATAGTCAAAAGGAGGGTAAGAATAAGAAACTGCTGCAAAAAATGCTCTGGGCCCTATTGATTTCGGTGCCGCTACTGAGTGCTGGGCTTGCCTTCAGGGGATACTACTTTACCGCCTTCCAGATGCTGCTACAGCTGCAACTGTCTTTAATATTAGGCCTAGGCTTTTTACTGCTATATCAACTCATTAAACGTTGGATGTTGATAGAACGCCGACGTATTGCCTTCGACCGTGCTAAGGCCAAACGTGCCGAACGACTAGCCCAACGGGAAAAAGGGGAAACACACCATCCATCCAATGATGGCCTAGACACCTACGAGGAACCCGTTGTCGACCTCGAAACTATTTCGAGCCAATCCCTAGGCTTAGTGCGATCTCTGTTGCTGCTCGCATTTTTAGCCAGCTTAATTGGTCTATGGACTCAAACCCACACGGCGCTGTTTTCCTTCCTCGATGGCATCACCCTATGGACCACTAACACTAGCATTAATGGTTTAGAACAACAGTTACCTATCACCATGAAATCCCTGATGTTTGGATTAATCATCGTAGGGTTCTCTTTAATGATAGCGACCAATCTTCCCGGGTTATTAGAGCTGATGATCCTCCAACGGCTCGACCTTACGCCCGGCACCGGATTTGCGATTACCACGGTGAGTCGCTACTTAGTGGTCTTTTTAGGCTTATTGATTGGCTTTTCAAACCTTGGGATGGAATGGTCCAAACTGCAGTGGTTGATTGCCGCGTTATCACTCGGTCTAGGTTTTGGTTTGCAGGAGATTTTTGCCAACTTTATCTCGGGTCTGATTATTCTGTTTGAAAAACCCGTGCGCATTGGCGATACGGTCACTATCCGCGATCTCACCGGCACTGTGAGTAAAATTCAGATCCGCGCCACGACGATTATCGACTGGGATAGAAAGGAAATTATTATTCCCAATAAAGCCTTTATCACCGAACAGCTGATCAACTGGTCGCTATCCGATCCTATTACTCGGGTGATAGTGTATGTCGCGGTTGCAAGGGACTCGGATCCCGCAAAAGTCGAGGCGACCCTCTATCAAGCGGTGCAGGAATGTGAAGATGCGCTGCCAAATCCAGAGCCAGAGGTTTGGTTTGCAGGTTTTGGTAAGCACACCCAAGATTACGAGGTGCGTGCCTACGCCAAAGATATGTCGGCTCGCTGGCCACTGCGCCATGATCTTCATAAACGTATCACTAAAAAGCTCAAAGAAAACAATTTAGAACTCGCCTATCCGCAGATGGAAATCCATATCAAAAATGGCCAGAATCGCGATCAGGTCGGCATTATTCGAAGTTAACAGGATTGTAGAACATGCTTATTTTTGCTCACCGCGGCGCCAGCGGTTACGAGGTCGAAAACACCTTAGCCGCCATGGCTAAAGCACTGCAATTAGGTGTTCAAGCTATTGAGCTTGATGTCCATAATGTCGAAGGCGAGCTGGTCGTATTCCATGACAGGCGGCTCGATCACAAAAGCTCAGGCACTGGCATCATCCATTTAATCGATCGCACCTACCTTGAAAGCATTAATGTGAAGGGTGAGCCAATCCCAACACTCTGGCAAGTGCTTGAACTGGTTGCGGGTCGCTGCATAGTCAATATTGAGTTGAAGGGCATAAATACCGTTGCACCTTTGCTCGACTTATATCCTAAGGCATTAAACGAACTCGGTTTTACGCCTGAGCAATTGCTGCTTTCCTCCTTTAATCACCCCTATCTGCAGGCAGTAAAGCAGGCATTGCCCGGGGCCCTAGTCGCACCACTCCTTGCCAGTATTCCCTTAGATGGCGCGGCGGTAGTCAGTGAACTGAATGCGTACTCGCTGAACTTAGATATCAGTTTTATCAGCCAAGCTCTGGTAGATGATGCCCACCACAGGGGCGCGAAAGTGTATGTCTATACCGTCGATCATCAAGATGATATTCATGCACTTAAGCAAATGGGGGTCGACGGTATTTTTAGCAATTATCCCGATAGGGCAATGAAAGCACTCACCCAAACCAGTAGCACAAATTACCAAGGCTATTTTGAGTAAGTGAGTTAAGTTTTCGAATTGTAGGTCATTTTATAGTGGCGAGCCGGATATCGGTAAGCAGGCCCTCCGCGCCACGGATGGCGCGGTGGAGCCCTAAGGGAAGAGTTAATGGTGTGCCTGCGTTCGATACCCTGCGATGTAACAAAATTAGGAACAGTTATTTAGGGTGATTAAGCTTGGTTATTTCGCTGTGCCCAATAGCCAATAAAAATAAACATGGCCAGAATGAGTAGAAACATCCAATGGGATGGCATAGCCACGATTTGCCTTGCCACCCAAGGGATGACTTTGACAATCAATAGACCGTAGCCGAAGGCATTTACAATAATAAAAACAACGGTTCGTAACACAAAGGAATGCCCCAAAAGATGGCGCCTGATCGTGCGGTTGATATCGGCCGAAAACACTAAAATCAGACACACCAACATAGCGGTGGCAATATCAAATGCCCAAGGGCGCAGCATATTTCCCAAGTGGGCAATAATCGCAACTAACTGTTCAAACATAATACTCAACCTAAATGGCGCTGCAAAATCAAAACAACTACAGCAGCATATTGAAAAATAACGATAACCAAGCATAAAGGGAGATGCCATGGGGCACAAGTTACTCTTACTCACTAAGGCAAATGAGCAGTATCGCCAGCTGATTGAGGCACAAAAGCTAACGGATCTCGTGTTACTCAGTGATGACCCCGCCAATATCGCCACTGCCGACATCTGGCTAGCTGAACCTAAACTCGCCGCACCTTTACTGCCCCACGCCAAAAAACTGCAATGGCTGCAGTCCAGCTTTGCGGGGATAGATGCGCTCCTCAGCCCAAGGGGAAGAAAAGACTATCAGCTCACTAATATAAAAGGAATTTTTGGACCGTTAATGAGTGAGTATCTGTTTGGTTATTTGCTTGCACATATCCGTGGGCACCATTTTTACCAGCAGCAACAGCGGCAAAAAAACTGGCAGGCTCTGCCCCCAATGCGCCATTCGACATTGCAGGGAATGCGGCTCCTGCTGCTCGGCACAGGTTCTATTGCACTGCAGGTTGCACAAACGGCAAAACATTTTGGAATGCAGGTGACGGGAATAAACCGCAGTGGCCAGCCCGTTGCAGGGTTTGATCGGATTGAAGTCATCTCAAGATTAGAGCAAGCCATAAGCGACGCCAATGTGGTGGTTAACTTGCTGCCAAGCACACCAGAAACACGCAATATTCTAAATGCAAATAGGCTATCAATGCTGAAGGAAGATGCCATCCTGATGAATGTGGGCCGTGGCGATGCATTAGATCTCGATGCACTCAATGCGCAGCTTATCGCCCGTCCGCTGCAGCAAGCGGTCTTAGATGTATTTCATCAAGAACCTTTACCCACAAACCACCCTATTTGGGACAGACCAAACGTTGTGATCACACCACACATTTCTGCGCCCAGCCATCCAGAGCAAATCGTTGATATTTTTAGCGATAACTACCATAGATTAATCAAGGGCGAGCCCTTGTTATCCCAAATTGACTTTATCAGAGGTTACTGAATCAACCAGAAATCAGTTGAACGAGCCATAACTACAATTGTCTTAAACTCCCCATTAGTACTGTTCAGTCATGGCTTATTGCCTTTCAATGGATAGGTAATGAGCCCCACGACCTTGATTCACCTCGGCCGTAAGGCTGTATGAAATCAGCAATTGCAAAGATTTTGCTGAATCTTCCAACGGCGTTGCATCACAGGGATCGAGAATCCATAGCAAATCACCACGATCACTGGTTGAATTTGAAAGCTCAGCTCAGGCCAGAGCAGAAAAGCTACCACACAGGCTAAGGTGCGCACTATCGCATGCACTATGGCCACCTTTTGTGCCGCTATCACGCCATGAACTAACCACATTAAGCCTGTCTGCACCGCAAGGGCGAAGGGAAGTGCTAAATAGTTTTCCATAAAGAATGGGATGCTGATGGCAAAGGTTAAAAAACTCATGCCCACACCCGCCAGAAACACAGTCTCAAACCAATTACGCTCAGCGC
Source organism: Shewanella sp. KJ2020 (assembly GCF_024197625.1). NCBI lineage: Bacteria > Pseudomonadati > Pseudomonadota > Gammaproteobacteria > Alteromonadales > Shewanellaceae > Shewanella > Shewanella sp. KJ2020. Next base: position 74,455 of record NZ_JAKUKD010000013.1, read on the forward strand.
TTTTCTTAAACGAGATATTCTCTCTAGTCAGCCGCGAAATACCCATGGCAAGGTAGATAATAGAACCAGTACCGATAAATGTTGCCATCACCAGTTGCGATGCTGGCAATATAAAACTCAAAATAAACAATAGCATCCATACAATCATCCCAGATAGGGGCATAGCCAAGGCACGTTGTTGACGATATTCGATAAGCTGCTGGTCCAATGATTTGTGTTGCATGATTAAGCCTCCTTGTTGGTATGGCTTAAGTATCAGCGCAAACCGCGTGCCATGGCAGTGCAACTTGTCAGCAGTTATAGGTGACAAATGTCATCTCTATTCCTACGCCCTAATCCTAGCAAGGGACTCATAACAATGCCGAATGACCTGACCAAACCGGAGATAACAAAACAACATCAACGACTGAGGTAAGCATCCCACTGCAACCCCGTGAGGGTCATCATTGGCTTAAATCAGCGGATAAACTAGGTTCGCCATCATCAATATGGAACAGCAAGCTTGAAAATAACGACGATAAGACATACCTAAAGCGTAACTTTGCGGGCCTTCCCCCTAAAAAAACGTGGCATAACAGTGTGCAACTCACGCCATTGCCATTCGCCCATGGCGTGCATAAAGCGCATTATGCTACTGTTTCGCGATAAGTGACTCGATTTTTTTACCGAATTTTAGATTAAGGGTTTAATGGATGATGGAAAAAATATTTGAAAGATTAATGTACGCATCACGCTGGATTATGGCGCCAATTTATTTGGGATTAAGCTTAGTATTGTTAGGCTTAGGCATTAAATTCTTCCAAGAGATCTTCCATATTCTGCCCATCATTTTTGAGATGCGCGAAGTGGACTTAGTGCTAGTCACGCTATCACTTATCGATATCACCTTGGTCGGCGGTCTTATCGTGATGGTGATGTTTTCAGGCTATGAGAATTTTGTCTCACAGTTGGATGTGGGAGAGGACAGTGAAAAACTCAGTTGGCTTGGCAAGCTGGATTCGGGCTCCCTTAAAAACAAAGTGGCCGCTTCTATCGTGGCGATTTCGTCTATCCATCTGCTGAAAATTTTTATGAATGTGGACAATATCGCCAATGACAAAATCATGTGGTACTTGTTAATCCACATCACCTTTGTATTGTCAGCCTTTGCCATGGGATATCTGGACAAAATTACCCGCAAATAAACACCTTTATAAACGTGCCAAAGTAGATGCACTGTTTGAGCATTATCCCTTGGCAGAGTAGCTAAAGGACTAGGCCATAAATACCTAAATTCAAGCCACTGATATCAGTGGCTTTTTATTTTATAACCCACATCGCTCCCTCGCACTTTTGTATTAAATGCATCTAAGCACTGTAACATTATGTTTAAATTGAAATTGTTACTTGCGATAATATTAAGCAACCCAGAGATACCTAGCTAAAGCTGCAAAACGCGGCTATTTTTCTAGCGAATAAGGGATTACGTCATCTAAAAGGGTTATTCAAAATCGTCAAAAATCTTTATAATTGCCAACATTTTGACGATATGGTCACCAAAGCGACAATTTGTATTAATTCGCTGAAATCACAAGGTTGTAAAGTGAAAACAAAGTTACTGGTCCTCATGCTTGTCGGCCATTTAGGCTATGCCCACGCCAAGGAAGATTTAGCCACGGCATTAGACACCACACTCACCCCAAAGAGTCATAGTATCGATTTTATCGACAAAAACCTTAAACTGACGTTAGCCTGCACCGAGGGAAATACTCAGCCAATTTTAAACGTGACTATGGCAGAATCCTTTGCATTGAGTGGCGATCCCAGTGTGTTGATAATTAGTAGCGACAAACAAAATAGGGTTAAGTTACGGGGCACTGCCACACTGATGAATTTCACCAGTGGAGATAAGACGGACCCAGATTTGTGGGAAAATTTAAGTAAGCTCCAATCCCCCGCGTTACACCTCGAAGTCATCTCATTCCGTTCGAGCAAATACACCAGCTCAGACATAGCCGCTGCAGGTTTTACCGCTGCAGTAGCGAAATTAAAACAAGATTGTATTCAATAATTGGCCCTATGCTGATATCGAGTCGAAGGCGGGGACACTCCCGCCATCGACTCACAGCCCCATAGGTTGAAGTTTGCCAAACCTTAGCTCGGCATCAACATCTGTGGTTATCAACGTCTATGGCTATCAGCCGCTTATAACCTAAAGCCACTCAGTGACTTTTTCATATCATTAGCCATTTCCCGTAGTTGATGGCTGGCAGTCGATAGTTCTGAAGATTTTGCATTCGTGTTTTCCACCGCTTGCGCAATATTCTCCATATTCTGATTAATAGTACCCGACACAACTGCCAACTGTTCAGTGGCGCTGGCCAGTTGATCGTTAACATCGGTAATGCTCGACACGGCACTGTTAATCCGAGTTAGCGCCTCACTGGCACGCTGTGAACAAACAATGGTTTGCTCCGTTTCGGTTCGGCTTTGTTCCATAGATTGCACTGCGTTAGCCGAGTCTTGCTGAATACCTTGAATACGCCTATTAATATCCTGAGTCGACGCCTGAGAGCGGCTGGCAAGGGTACGCACTTCATCTGCCACAACGGCAAATCCACGTCCCATTTCTCCGGCCCGCGCCGCTTCTATCGCAGCATTTAATGCCAACAGATTGGTCTGCTCCGCAATCGCACCGATAACATCCGTGACCGCACCTATTTCATCGCCACGTTTAGACAACTGCCCTATCACATCAGAGACTTGCTCCAGTTTCACTTTAAGCGCATCAATTGCCGTAATCGTTTGGCCGACGGACGTCACGCCATTTTGGGCCTCAGTGTCGGCATCCCTAGTCGCTTTGGCTGCCATAGTCGCGTTGCGGGCCATGTCCTCGCATGTTGAGGTCATTTCATTGACCGCGGTAGCCACTTGGGCGGTTTGGTCCATCACATTTTGTAAAATATGCTGTGTCTGTTGGCTGGTATCCTCAAGCGCCTCAGATTGCGCGACCAATTGCTCAGCCATGGCCGATTGCTGGCCGAGAATACTGCGCAGTTGGCTGATAAGGCCACTTAATGCCGCCAACAAGCTGTCGTTATCCCCCGGTTTCAACGCAAAGTTCACCGAGAAATCACCGCCCGCAACCTGCTGCACCAGTGCTTTTGTGGTCGCCAGCTCTCCCCCTAATGCCTGCAATAACCAGCGGCGGATATACAAGGACACACCGACAGTCAAAGCCATAATCACCAGGACAACCAATCCCACTTGCATAGCGACTTCCCAGAAGGCCGCCTTTACATCATCAATATAAATACCGGAACCGAGCACCCAGCCCCATTTGTCATCTTTTGCCACATAGGACAACTTGGTATAACGCTCCTCAGTGACACCTCCGCCTTTTAATGGTTTAGGCCACTCATATTCAACAAAGCCATTGCCATAACGGGCGATAACATCAACGAAACTGACAAACAAGTTAGCGTTATTCAGCGTCTGTTGCTGACTGCCATCACGGTTGCGCATTAAGGTGGCGTGATGAAAGTTTGGTTTGTCCAGTACTGTGCCGTCTAAAGTGGATACGGTTGGATGCATGACCATTTTGGGGATAGGCCGACCGGTATCGTTAATCCAAATATATTCAGTACCGTCATAACGAACGGCCTTAATGGTCGCCATGGCCTGCTGCTGCGCCTGCTCTGTGCTTAACGCGCCGCTTTGCTCCAGAGTCTGAAAATGTTTAACGATACTCAGGCCACTATCAATAATCGCCACAACGCGATCTTCCCTCCCCTTGATCAAACTCTGGTTAAGTGCATTTAGCTCCATGATGCCCAGCACCACAAAACCCAGCAATGCCAGTAACGGAATGCTGAGTAATCGACCACCCACTGTCTGCAAAAATCCAGTCATGGCGTCTCCTTATTTTCCAAATGATTCAAGGTTATAAACCAGTATGGTTGAAATTTGATTTATTTAGCCAGCTTTTAATGTGATAAAAGCATGATCTACATCTGTATGTGAGTCAGTTTGGGGCTATTCACTTTTTAGGCGCGGCCCAAAGCGCAAGTAAGCTTACAAGGTGCACAATAGTCACCCCTGTAGCAAAGGCTAAAGGCAGATGAATGTCAATTCGACTTAGATATCACTTAATAAAAAAGCCACTGATATCAGTGGCTTTTTATAATTTATCTGTATTAATTTAGCTCTTCGCCAGCTCAACCTGATGCACTTTCTCGGTTTGATCCACTATGGTCAACACCGCGGTATCACCGACGACATTGCAGGACGTCAGCACCATATCGATGATGCGATCCAACGCTGCCACAATCGCAAAAGCTTCTATGGGTAATCCCATTTGATGGATTAATACCCCTATCATCACCATGCCACCACCGGGAACGCCGCCTGCGCCAACGGAGAGTAAGAAGATACTGAATAGCAAGGAGGGCAATTGCTCAGAGGTGATTGGCATACCAAAGGCGTTGGCGACAAAGAAAATCGCAATAGTGATATAAATCGCCACGCCGCCCATGTTCATAGTGGCGCCGAGCGGCACACCAAAACCAGCGACAGCGCGGTTCACGCCTAACTTGTCGGTTAAGGTACGCATAGTCACAGGAATAGTTGCATTTGAGCTAGCGGTCGAGAGTGAAAATAGTACTTGCTCTTGGGTCTTCTCGCGGAAGGTTTTGGCTGAAATCGGGGTAAAAAATCCCACCGCCATGGGATACACCACAAAAATCCACACTAGCAGCAGCGCAAGGATCAGCACCATATACTCAACCACACTCATAAACACAGCTGCATCTAAGGTCGCGCCGAGTTTAAACATCAGGGCAAATACACCGTAGGGCGCTAGACTCATCACCACAGAAATCAATTTCATCATGATTTTATTCGCGGTTTGAAAACCTTGCACAGCACCAGCCACATGCTCACCGAGAGACTTAATCACACCGCCGAGCAACAGGGCCATAAAGATTACTTGCAGCATATTGCCCGACATAAAGGCCGCGACAGGATTACGCGGGACTATATCGACAACTAATGCCATCAGACTTGGCAGCTCTGTTGCGGTAATGGCGACACCATCCGTGCTGCTCATATCCACGCCTTTACCGGGTTCGAGTAGCAGTGCCACTAATAATGCGGTCGCGATTGCGACAAAGGTATTGATGATATAAAAACCGAAGGTTTTGCCGCCCAAACGACCAAAGCTTTTAAGATCTTGCAGCTCACAGACACCACAAACGATGCTCACGAACACCAGTGGCACCACTAACATCATGATCATATTGACGAACATAGTGCCAACGCCACCGGCAAGCTCGACTAAATTGCCCGAGAAAAAACCGATATCGTTTAAGAAGTATTGCACTATTGTGCCGAAAATAAGGCCGGCAAACAGACCCATAAAGATCCGCGTCGAAAGTGATTTCATCATGCTTGTGGTTTCCCCCAAAGGTCATTTATTTGTTATTCATCTTCCATGATGAGCACAATTGCCAATCCATTTTTGGCTCAGGCGGGGGATAGTGAAACATGCTAGCAGTAAATTCAATGAATAAATTTACTTATTTAATTTCAAATTAAGCAAAGCACATCACAAAAAACTCATATCAACATGATTTTAAAGAAAATAAAAACAACTGAATAATAAACACTCAGTTATCCATTTTATTTTAAAACATAAATAGCAACAGTATTAAAACAAAAAAATTACTATTAACGGGCTTTATTTGGATAATGCCAGATTTAAAAACTGAATAAATACTTTAATTAGCATTTAAAGCTGGATTAATCGCATTTTACAGAGAGATGGGGAAGGATAAAGGTTAACTGTATGCCAGTAGTACTAGCTCAAGCCGATGACGCAGCAGGTGCTGCTGTTTGATACTAATACGGTGTTGATTTAACCAAACGGCTAATTTCTGCCAATGCTTTAACTCGGCATTTTGCAAATACTTAGCCTGTTTCGCTTGCTTGTCGAAATCATCAGTAGAATTAATTTGTGCCATCGCCAATAACTCAGCAGGAGCTATCAGCGCAAGGTGTGGCGCGACACAATGAGTCACGCCGATTAAGGTATGGGCGATTTGCAGCCCTGCGGGATCTAAATCGGTAAAGGCGATAATCGGCAGTTTCCCTGCCATCGCTTGCAAAAAGTGCCGCATGCCAATCGGTGAATGATGGCCGCTGCCACGATAGATAACCATCACACGGGTTAAGTCCTGTGGCAAACGCGCTTGATGGATAACATCAAATACATCCAAATTTTCAACCACTAAGATGGCTGCGACATTGAGTTCATGGCAATGCTTTTGTGCTTCATCCAATGGAATACGCAGTGATGTGCGAGTTGAAATCCCAGTTGGTGAAAATTCGAAACCTAGATACTTCATCAAAACGTATTCGGCTTCGGGACGGATCTTAGCGAGTTTCTCATCGTGACTTTTGCCGGACATCGCCATGCGATCGACATTGAAATCTAGATCCCTAAGATCAAGTCCCATTAAGGCCAACACGCTTTGCCTTAAGAGATCAAAATCACGGGGCGCAAAACACAAATACTTTTCAGACTCGTCTAACTCGCCCACTTCTAACTCGCGATAAATCGCGCGCCAGTTAGCCGTGAGCTTAACCCTTGGAGAACGCTTAATAAAAGCGTTCTCCAACAGTTGTAATTGTTGCTGGCCTAGGCGAGCCATAACTCAACATCGCGAATGATAAAGTTACCGCTATAGATGGGATGCGGTTCGCCCAATGGCTCAAGCTCAAAATAAGCCTTGTGTTCATCGGGCAGACCTTCGTAACCGCCAATCACTTGATAAATCCAGCTTTCAGCGTCCCAAGGCAGGGCTTTATCCGCCAGATATTCCAGCGCCGATTGGCGCAGGCCAGACTCAATCACATCGACGAAATACTCATCCACCGCCTGTTTAAGCGGATTATCCGGCACATCGAAGTCTTCACTTTGGGTGATAGACACAGATACATCATGCTCACGTACCGCCGCAATCACCGGATGACGACTAATGGCCTTGATATGGGCGACAATATTCATTAACTCCAGCTCTTGGCTGGCGTTATGTACATCGACCGATGCGGGCGCAAGCAAGACTTCGGCGCGATTGAATAGGCTCGGGATTTCCTTGTGGGACACATGATCCGCAGGGCGATAATCCGGATGCAAGTCAGTGTAGAGTAACCAGCCTTTGAGCAAACGGGTACGGCCACGGATTTGCCTAAAGCGGCCTAAGAGTTCGAGTAAACGCCCCTGCACTACGCTCAATTCCTGGGCGCAGTCGCTCATGGTTTCTTGCAGAGTCGTCACTAAGAGCTTACGCAGTTCACGGATATCGCCGGCGATTTCACCAAGCTCACTAAACTGGAACATCTCTAAGCCATTAAGTAATTCAGACACTTGGCTTTGGGCTAATTCATTTTCGCGGATCTTAGCGTTGATCGTACCCACATAACCGAACTCGTTGTTGATCCGGCCCCAGAGCACACGGATCGAATAACGCAGACTGTCGGCGAAACTATACACATGCTCGCTCAAATCCGACAAATAGGCCTCGGCGGCGCTGTAATCTGAGCTATGACGCGCTTCTTTGTAATGGTCGGCCAAGGTTTTAATGGTTGCTAAGGCTGAGCCGACATTAGAGTCGATTTGGCGATTGCGCTCGTCACTTAAGCCTTCTTCGAGCAAGGCACGCACAGAACGCTTAAGGCGCAGCTCCTGATCTGGCTCTGGCCGCCATAAGATCCCGGCCTGTTTAAGTTTTTCAACCACGCTTGGATCGTGGGCATCCTCGCTAAGAGAGCCCGCCAAATAGGTGTCCATAATGATGTCAGCATGGCGACCTAACTGCTTAAGCAGCTTAACCCCCGCCTGATGCAAGTTACTGCTCATCATGGCCTCCTTGGTTTATGCCACGGCTTGTGTTCCAAAGCATCATAGTAAATCCCGCTGAGTCGCCGTTTCTGCCTGGGCTTCTAGGCTTAAACCTTCGGTTTCATCGATAAAACGAATGACTTCATACAGATAATCCAGCTTGCCCGTGGCAATATAGATTTGCTTCTCGGCATTGGGTCGCACTAAATAGCCGAGTTCGACTAAGCGTTTGAAGACTAATTTGATTTGCGCATCGCTGTTAGTGCTGGTCGAGCCAAATAGACGATATTGGCTGAGTTTGGCTAACTGCTCGCGAAACGCCGGCGTGTCTTCAATGCGGCTTTGCAATTCAGTTAACCGCACTGGCGCACCTTCACTCAGCGGTGCATCTTGGCCACTGGCCTCTTGTACTAATACCAACCATTCCACCAGCGGAATAAGTGCCTGACAGATATCTTTAAACTGCGATGAAATCACTTTACGTTCGGCATCGCCTAACTGTAAGTAACCGCAGAAGAACACATCACCTTCGGCGGCGGATGCCACGGTACGGTTGATTTGATTGAGATAGGCCTCTACCCGCTCGCGGGTGCTGTTATTTTTAAGGGCGCGCCAGCCTTCTTCATTGGTGGTGCGGCAAATAAACTCGCCCTTAAGTAACAGCTCAATTAACGCGCCAGTACCGACTAATACGGTTTGGTTCGATTCGTTCATGGCGCTCATTAGATGGCCTCCTTCGACAAACGCTTATTCAACATATCGGCAATTGGGTTGACCTTAGGTTTTACCACCTGCAACTTCTTGGTTTGTTTGTTGATAATGTAACGGTTGGCGAACAAGTTCAGCACCTCAGACTCAGGGTTCGGGAAAGCCCCCAGCACAGAAATATTGTTGTTTTCACAGGCATCGAAAATCTTCTTCACGTTGGTATGATGCAAAGTACCCAGCTCATCGATAGGCCAGTGAATGGTCACATCGCTGCGGCCACGCAATAAGCGCGTGAATGCCAACAGGAACTTACACAAAATCAGATACGCCATACCGTGGCTTGAGGATTCGTTAAGCTGCCTGTCGGTGCGGATGATCAAGTCGCTATTACCTTCTTTAAGGCGCAGCTCGATTTCCAGTAACTTAGAGATGCCCCCCGTTAACGCGGCGCGGCCGATAATGTCTAAGGCGCGGCGCATACTATTGGTGTAATCCTCATCGGGCAAGCCATTAAAGCCATCTGCTTTCCAATGTTTAAAGGCTTTGACGAACTGCTCAAGCTCGGGCCAGAACTCTAACTCGCTGATGCGCGAGCGAATTCGCACAGCCGATTCAGACACGCCATCGAGGAATAACTCTTCGCCCACTTCGCGGGTAATACGTGCACTTTGAGAGGCGATACGGCGGTCAATATCGGCTAACACATCGTAGAAGGCGGTTAAGTCGACACCGAAGATCCGCCCCTGTTCACGCAGCGCCATAATGGATTGCGGCACTATTACGTTCAGCAATTGCTCAAGCTGTGGTACTAATTTGCGGTAATCCAGCAAACGAATGCCTTTGTCGTTGATAAAGCTCGATTCTTCGCGAGCACGCTCCCAGGTTTCGGCTAGGCCAGAACCTGATTTACTGGCGATCACTGAGTCGAAATGCTCCACATATTGCTTAACCGAGCCCATCAAGTAATCGCGTTTTAGCAGCAAGTCTTCACCTTGGCGCAGACGCTCGCCTAGGCTGCCTTGGGCTTCTTCGTTATTGGCGGGTAGCTTCAGCTCGGCGAGTTTACGCATCACGGCGCGTAATTTAGTTAAGTTTTCTGAGGCTTCTACCTGCGCGGCATTGGATGCCTTAAGCTCGGTATCCAATTTCTGCCTACGGGTCTTCACCTCTAAGGTTTTGGCCTTAAGCTGTTGATCGATTTCCGATACGGCGCGCTTCACATCGGCAAGCTGGGTTTGCAGCTTAGGTTTACGTATCAGCCAAGTGTGCTGATACCAGTCGTCGAAGCGCAATACGTCGCTGCGCCGCTGCTCGGCGCGGCTGATTTTGGTTTCTAACTCACGAATTTGCTGCTTAAGTTTGAGGATATTGTCCTCATCCACGCCACGGGATTTAAGCTCATTTTTGTACCATGTTTCGCAGGCTTTCTGCTCGATTTTGGCGCTTTCACGGCGCCCTTCAATGGCCGCTTTAATTTGCCCGAGTTGATTGTCGAGCGCGCCTATCACTTCCTGCCAGTAAGCTTGTTTTTCCATGCGCGCTTCTAGCGCTTGGGATTGAAGCTCTTCGAGCCAGAGTTCGTGCTGATGTTTAAGCTGTTTTAGCTCGCCATCGAGTTGAGTCAGTCTCTGTCCCGCATGGGCTTTACGCTCACTCAAGGCTTTGTTGATTTTCTCTTGCTCGCTGCGCTTTTCATCGAATAGGCGACGCAGATCGTCACGGCTATTTTTGTAGGCGGTGCGGGCAAAGGTCAGTTCACGGCTAAGATTGTCCAGCTCGCCATTAATCGCGATTAATTGTGATTCCGCCTCGGTTTGTAGCTCCTGAGCACTTTGTAACGCTTCTTCGGCTTTGCTTAAACGAATACGTAGCTCTTGCTCGGAGGCAGCATATTCAGGCACATCGATGGCTTTAAGATCTAAATGCACGCCAAAGAAAGCTTCGCTCGATTCAGTCACTAAGCTTGGATGTAAATCGGTGCGATGCAACAGTTCTGGCGCAATCACTTTCCCTAAACTTTGCTCCCAACCTTGGGCTTCTTTACGCAAGAATTCCAATAGGGTGTGGGACTCGGGGAACAACATATGGTGCAGTTCATCCAATTCGGCTTGGCGCTCATTCACCCTTAAGGTGGCGATACGCAAGGCTTCGTTGGCTTGATCGCGCTTAGATCTGAGTTTGCGCTCATCGCTGGCGAGACGCTCGACCTTCGCATTGCAGCTTTCTTGCTCTTCATCGGCGCGGTGAATACGTTCGTCGAAAATCGCGAGGCTTAACTTTTCTTCTTCGGTGTAAGTCACACCATCGACACGCAATTTAAGTTCGGCGGCTGTGAGTTTAAATTGGTATTCCTGCTCGCTAAAGCTGGCCTTGCCCGCATCCATTTGGTTGCGCCATTGGGCTTCTAAGGCGTCAATATCGGCGCGCGCGACTTCGCGCTGTTTATCCCGGGCTTCGCGCTGTTTGTCTTGGTCGCTATGCAGACCTTCTAATTCGCGGTTTAACTGCTCGCCAATCTTACTGCGACGGGCATTGTAGGCCGCCTCAATGTCTTGGTGCTTCTCGGTTTGCAGCTTATGACGTTCACTTAAGTTTTCAACATCGGTGCGCCAGTTTGGCAGCATCTCAAGGGAGGCTTTAGCCTCTTCGATATTGGCATCTAAAAAGGCGGCGTGCTGACCTTCAATGGCATCGAGTTCATACTCGCACTTAGCCACATCGCCCTTAGCGGCGGATAAATCGAGGTTCAGCTCATCACGCTGCTCTTTCCATTCATCGTCAAGCAATCTGAGTTTTAAGTTCAGTTCCTTAGCTAGGGTTTGTTCCCTATCTTGACGATCGGCTTCTAAGGTTTCATCGTTGCGATAACCACGGGATAGGCTCGATAAACGCAGCTCGGCGCTAAGCAGTTGGTTAAATTCTTGTTCGAGTTTTTCAAACTCTGGGCGAATAACTTCAAAGCCTTGGATAAGTTGGCTTTCACGGATCCACGCTTCGACGCGCTGTGGATTTAAACGTGAGCTGGGCGGATTAACTCCGTCCTCCTCTAAAATAGCGGCGATCATGGATTTGACCGTCTCCATCTTGCCTTCTTTAGAGTGCACCGCTTTAGCGAGTTTTTCGATGTGGCGCAGGGAATGCTCGCCCTCACACAGGGCAAATTGACGCGCATAACCGCGCAGCTCGCTACGGTTGCTGCCCGTGCTTAATAGGGTGCGATCATTTTGAATAATGGCGCGATATTCGCGGGTGTTGAGTAAGTTAGTGGTAGCGATGCCGGCACGTTTTAAATCTCGGCCAAGCTCAGCCATGGTATGGCAGAGTACAGTATCGCCATTTTGCGATTTAATATAATCGCTTAGCTCAAAACCTTTGGCGATAAAGCGATAGTTAACGCCCTTTCCATCGCCCGCAGAGGCCAGCACGGCTTGGTACAGTAAGCCATCGGCCTTTTGATATTCGTAAATAATGTAGCTTGAATCGTGTGGCAAGTACCAACGCTCGAAACTGTCGCGGGTCGAAGGCACCACGCGGCTTGGGTATTCACCATAAAAAACAGGTACTAGACGTTGTAATGTCGTCTTACCCGAGGCGTTAGTACCACAAATATTGGTATGGCCATTGAGGGCGAGTTCCACAACGCCCGGAAGGTGCGTATCAATCAACACAATACGAATCAAGCTTGGCATTTCATTCCTTATCCAAACGGGAAAGCTTTATCTTTAGAACGCAGCCTTATATGGCTGGCAAGACAAAGACAATCAAATATGGCCCTATGATAGTTAACTATGATGTTTAAAAATCGTGGCCCAAAAAATCGTGCCCTTAACATAAGGCAATCTCATAGCATTGGCAATTCAGCGGCGATGCACTAATGCCATGGCTCACATCTCAGCCCATTGCTCAGCAAAAACATAACCCTATAGCTAGGCTCAAATCAAACGGCCAATAATACGATAACTTAGCCAAAATAGGCGGCTAACAAAGCGGCAGTTAGTACAGTAAAAGGTAAATTTTAATGGCTTTTATAGAACTCAACATTAGATTTGCCCGTAGAAAAAAGCCACTGAAGGTAGACCTCAGTGGCTTTTGTTAAACTCGTTTTTTATATCAACGTGGCAAAGGGTTACAGGCTTGGCAACACTTCGCCGCCATCACCTAATTCCACACTATCGACCCGTTGTAATCCCCGTGGCAGCTTAGCGCCACGGCGGCCGCGCTCGCCGCGGTAATGTTCTAGATCGCTCGGTTTCAGGGTCAGCTTACGCTTTCCGGCCCAGAGCGTCACAGGAGTATCACTGGGCACTAACTGCAGATGCGTCATCAGCTCATCACGGCTCTTAGCACGTTCCGTTGGGATCCCAATAATCTTATTGCCTTTACCCTTTGAGAGTTGCGGCAAGGCTTCAAGGGAAAACAGTAGCATCCGCCCTTCGTTGGTGATCGCTAGGATAGACATCTCTCGATTTCGATCAATAAGCTTAGGCGGCAATGACTTAGCATTAGTTGGTAAACTGAGCAGCGCTTTACCGGCCTTATTGCGTGACACCATATCGTTATAGGTGCAAATAAACCCATAACCCGCATCGGTCGCTAACAGGAAGCATTGCTCCTCTTCCCCCATGATGACATGTTGCATGGTCTCACCCGGCGCCATATTAAAGCGGGTAGTGATGGGCTCACCTTGGCTGCGCGCCGAGGGCAAACTGTGACTATCGGTCGCAAAGGCCCGCCCCGAGGAGTCGATAAACACGGCGGCCTGATTACTGCGGCCCATGGCACTACAGAGATATTGATCGCCAGCCTTATAGGATAAGGACAAAGGATCGATATCATGGCCCTTGGCACAACGCACCCAGCCCTTTTCAGACAGCACGACCGTCACTGGCTCACTCGGCGTTAACTCTTGCTCTGTTAATGCACGGGATTCATGGCGTTGTACTATGGGTGAACGACGTTCATCGCCATAGGTCTGTGCATCTTGGAGCAATTCTTTCTTAATCAAGCTTTTTAAGCGACGCTCAGAACCCAGCAATTGCTCTAACTTTTCGCGCTCAGCTTCAAGCTCATCCTGCTCAGCCTTGATTTTAAATTCTTCTAACTTAGCTAAATGGCGTAATTTTAACTCGAGGATCGCTTCGGCTTGTTTATCCGTTAAGGAAAAACGCGCCATTAACTCGGCTTTCGGATCATCGTGGAAACGAATGATTTCAATCACTTCATCAATATTGAGGAAGGCGATCATCAAAGCTTCAAGAATATGCAGACGTGAAAGCACTTTATCTAAACGGTATTCGAGACGGCGCCTGACGGTATCGACACGGAACTCTAACCACTCGGTTAATAAGGTTTTTAAGCCTTTTACCCTTGGCCGGCCGTCTAGGCCAAGTACGTTTAAGTTTACCCTAAAGCTTTTCTCTAAGTCGGTCGTGGCAAACAAGTGCGCCATTAACTGATCGCAATCGACACGATTGGAACGGGGCACCACTACCAAACGCACTGGGCTTTCATGGTCTGATTCATCCCGCAGATCGGCCACCATAGGCAATTTCTTGGCCTGCATTTGGGCCGCGATTTGCTCTAGGATTTTACCGCTGCTGGCCTGATGTGGCAGCGCGGTAATGATGATCTCCCCCGCCTCCACAGTGTAAACGGCGCGCGCCTTTAACGAGCCGCGGCCCGTTTCATACACTTTGGCAATATCGGCAGACGGCGTAATGATCTCGGCTTCGGTGGGATAATCAGGCCCAGGCACATAGCTCATCAATTGCTCGAGTTCGAGCTTAGGATCATCGAGCAAGGCCACGCAGGCGGAGACTAATTCCCTGACGTTGTGCGGTGGAATATCCGTCGCCATCCCAACCGCAATACCGGTAATCCCATTGAGCAGAATATGCGGTAAACGTGCTGGCAGTACCTTTGGCTCCTTTAAGGTGCCATCAAAGTTAGCGCCCCACTCGACCGTGCCTTGGCCAAGCTCGGATAATAACACTTCGGAGAACTTAGATAGCCGCGCTTCTGTGTATCGCATGGCCGCAAAGGATTTAGGATCATCGGGCGCACCCCAGTTACCTTGGCCATCAACCAATGGATAGCGGTAGGAAAACGGCTGCGCCATCAGCACCATAGCCTCATAACAGGCGCTATCTCCGTGGGGATGGTATTTACCTAATACATCACCGACGGTGCGGGCAGATTTTTTATGCTTAGATTGGGCCGATAAACCTAACTCACTCATGGCATAGATAATACGGCGCTGTACAGGTTTAAGCCCATCACCAATATGTGGCAGGGCTCGGTCCATGATGACGTACATGGAATAGTTCAGATAAGCCTCTTCGGTAAAGCGCCGCAGTGGCATTTGCTCTACCCCATCTAGGCTTAACTTGATTGCGTCACTCATTTTCTTCTAGTTCCTGTGTCTCTTCAGTACTATCGCCATTTTTAAAGAACAAGCGATACACGTTACCTTTTAAATCATCTGAGATGTACATGGCACCATCATCGGCCGATAACAAGGCATAGGGGCGAGCGACGGGAAATTCACCATCGAGGAAACTCACTATCGTTTCACGTCCCACCACTTGTTGGTTTTCAAGCTTAAGCATCACCACTTGATAACCCACTTTGCTCGAACGATTCCAGGAACCATTCTCTGCAACAAATAATTGATTATGATAAATTTCAGGGAATTTATCCCCGCGATAAAATGCCAGCCCCGTCGGTGCAACATGGGCGGGCAACTCATACACTGGCACTGTAACCTTTAGGTTTTTCGGCTTTTCATAGGCGGGTTCAACAACGGATGTTGCATGTAGATAAGGGAAGCCATAGTGACTCCCCACAACATCGACACGGTTGATTTCATCTGGGGGTAAATTATCCCCCATCCAATCTCGGCCCTGATCGGCAAACCATAATTTACCGTCGACGGGCGACCAATCAAACCCAGTCGCATCACGTACCCCAGAGACTATCTGCTCACTCGCACCGGTATCGACATTGATCGCAATAATGCTGCTATAGGGCGCGGCCGCCTCACAGACGTTACAGGGGGCACCGATGGAAACATACAGCCTATCATCGGGACCAAAATGCATCGCACGGGCGCTTTTCTTGTCCGATTCGGGCAAATCGCTGTAGATTTCCTTCGGACGACTCGGGCGGCGTAAGCGCTGTTCTATATCAGCAAAACGCAGGATTTTATTTTCACTGGCAACGAAAAGATCGCCATTATGGAATGCAAGGGCATTGGGATATTCCAGCCCTTTTGCAATAACGTAACGTTTATCTACACGGCCATCTTGATTGCTGTCGACGAGCGCATGCACTGTGCCGCTTTTATGGGAACCCACAAACAGGGTGCCATTGGCGCCCATGGCTAGCTGCTTTGCATCGCCAACATCCGAAGCGAATAGGGATAAACCAAATCCCTTGGATACGGTAATCATGATCGACTGCGACCCCGCGATGGCGTTCTGGCTCGGTCCAAAAGCCATACATGCCAGCAGGAGAAGATAGGCAGACAATAGCTTTAAGTATTTATAATTATTAGTTTTAATACACAACATTGTAATATTCTTTATGCCTAAGTTTTATTGTTATCGGCAATCTTGCACAACATTAAAGTAACGCCATGTCGCCCTTATCCTCGAGCCAAGATTTACGATCGGGCGAACGTTTCTTCGCAAGCAGCATATCCATCAAAGAATCCGTTTCTTCAACATCATCAATCGTCAACTGTACTAAACGACGGGTGTTAGGGTCCATAGTCGTTTCACGTAATTGGAGTGGATTCATTTCACCCAAGCCCTTAAAACGTGTCACTTGGACCTTACCTTTCTTATTTTCCGCGCTAATACGGTCGAGAATACCTTCTTTTTCGGCTTCATCTAAGGCGTAATAAACGTCCTTACCAATATCGATACGAAACAGTGGTGGCATGGCAATGTAGACATGGCCCTGTTCGACGAGTATGCGATAATGCTTTAAAAACAAGGCGCACAATAGGGTAGCAATATGTAATCCGTCGGAGTCAGCATCGGCGAGGATACAAATTTTGCCGTATCTTAACTCCGAAATATCACTGCTATCGGGGTCGCAACCAATAGCGACCGAAATATCATGGACTTCCTGAGAAGCAAGCACTTGTGATGCATCCACTTCCCACGTATTCAGGATCTTCCCCCGCAGCGGCATAATGGCTTGAAATTCACGGTCCCGCGCCTGCTTAGCACTGCCGCCCGCAGAATCCCCTTCCACGAGGAATAGCTCCCCGCGCATGGGATCTTGGCCGCTACAATCGGTGAGTTTTCCCGGTAATGCAGGGCCAGAAGTCACCTTTTTACGGGCCACTTTTTTCGCGGCTTTTAAGCGGCGCTGGGCATTGTTAATACACATTTCGGCCAAGGATTCGGCCAATTCGGTATTTGAGTTTAACCACAGGGAAAAAGCATCACGTACTATGCCAGAGACAAAAGCCGAACACTGGCGGCTGGAGAGTTTCTCTTTAGTTTGTCCTGCAAATTGCGGATCCTGCATTTTCACCGACAGGATAAAAGCCGCCCTGTCCCAAATATCCTCCGGTGATAATTTAATCCCTCGGGGGATCAAATTTCGAAACTCACAGAATTCACGCATGGATTCGAGCAGGCCCTGGCGAAAACCATTCACATGGGTGCCACCAAGGGGGGTGGGAATGAGGTTAACATAACTCTCGTTGATCGACTCACCACCTTCAGGCAACCAAGTGATGGCCCAGTCGGCCGCCTCAATTTGCCCCTTAAAGCTGCCAACGAAGGGTTCTTCGGGTAACATCAGGTTATCGCCGACAGCGGTTTTAAGATAGTCAGTTAAACCACTTTCATAAAACCATTCATGTACTTCATTAGTATGCTTATTGGTAAATTTGATCCGTAAACCGGGGCAAAGTACGGCCTTAGCACGCAGTAAATAAATCAGTTTGGAATTAGAGAAATTGGCCGAATCAAAATAACTCGGATCGGGCCAAAAATGCACGCTAGTACCAGTATTGCGTCGACCACAGGTACCAGTGACTTTAAGATCTTCAACCTTAAAACCATTTTCAAAAGCAATATCATAGACTTGACCATCACGCCTTACCGTGACTTCGACCCGGCGAGATAACGCATTGACGACGGAAATCCCCACGCCGTGCAAACCACCGGAGAACTGGTAGTTTTTATTGGAAAATTTACCCCCTGCGTGCAATTTAGTCAGGATCAACTCTACCCCAGGAATACCTTCTTCGGGATGGATATCCACAGGCATACCACGGCCATCGTCGGTGACTTCGAGGGAATTATCGGTGTGCAGAACAACTTCAATTTTAGTGGCGTGGCCCGCTAAAGCTTCATCGACACTGTTATCTATGACCTCTTGGCCTAAATGGTTAGGTCTGGAGGTATCGGTATACATACCTGGACGGCGTTTAACAGGATCGAGTCCATTAAGGACTTCAATGGCGTCAGAGGTGTATTGATTCGTCATAGTGTACGCTATAAGTTGTTATATCCGGCCATGTTGCGGCTCTGGATGACTGTTTGTCAAGGTAAGTGTAAAAAATGGCTTACAGTTTGCAAATGCTGCCCATAACCCACAAAACTGTGATCGCCCCCCGCCTCAATCCGTAATTGGCAATGGTGATATTTGTTCAGGGCTTCACGGTAGTCCAGCACTTCGTCGCCCGTTTGTAATAGTACCAAAAAACGATCCGGATTGCGGATAACAGCAGTATCAAATTCAGCCACTTCCAGCTTATGCTCAGGCAAAACCTGATAATGCTGCCCAGTGTACGGGTTAAACTGGGGCCCCATAAATTCGTCGAATAACTCGAAGGGTCTCACCGCAGGATTAACTAGCACAGCTCGGCCACCGTAGTGCTCGGCCAAATAACTGGCGAAATACCCACCCAAGGATGAGCCTATATAAGTGAGGGGCTCATTTGCCTCTCGCGCCGCCATCACATATTCCAGCAACAGCGACATCGCGGCCTTAGGGGTATTAGGTAATTGGGGCTGATGAAAGACTAGCGACGGATGATGCTGCGCCATATATTGCGCAGTCATCACCGCTTTATCGGAAAAAGGTGAACTGTTGAATCCGTGAATATAGAGCAGCATAGTTCCTCAAGCTGCGGTCACTCGCGTTAATAACCGCTGGAATCGTTGTCGGGGGAAAAATGGTTACCCGGTACGCGATACACATTGGTGCCGATGCTACCATCGGCCTTCAACTCCAGCAAACGATAACCCGGTTGCAGTCCGTCTAAGGCAAAATAAGGTGATAAAGGCTTAAATTGAATACAAGTAGAAGGTGTTGCCATGAGTTTCAATGCGCCATGGGGCCCATCGTAGTGGGTGTCGATTTTCTGGTGTACGTGCCCCCAGAGTAAGCCTTTTACCTGTGGATACTGGGACACTCGCGTTAAAAACTCGGCACCGTTGTCCATACAATGTTGATCTAGCCAAGTGCAGTTCACTAAAATGGGATTATGGTGCATCACCAGCAAGGTATGGTGCTCAGGGTGAGCTGCAATAGCCTGTTCAATCAGCTCGAACTGACTCTCGGCCATGCTGCCGCCGGGCTTTCCCCGCACAGTTGAGTCCAACATCAAAATTTGCCATTTACCCGCCAAAATGCGCTGCTGACCGAAGATTTGCTCGCCCTGCATATGCAGAAACATGATCCGAGGATCGTCGTGGTTTCCGGGGAGATAATGGCAGGGTAAATTAAGTGGCGTCACTGCTGTAACAAACTGACGGTATGATTCGGCCGAGTAATCTTGGCTTAAATCACCGGTAGCTAACATCAAATGTGCAGGATAGTCGACAGCCCTAATCGTATTAAGCACAGCGGCAAAACTTTTGCCTGTGTTGACTCCTAATAGCTGGGCCTCAGGATCGGCAAAAAGGTGCGGATCTGTGACTTGCACGATACGCACACTTTCTTCTTCAGCTATGGAGTAAGAGACAGCCTCTTTCAGCACATTGAATACCCAATTCTAAGATTGGCACACCAAACGTTGTTGGCATCCAATCTTCAATAACTCTTCCAGGAATGCATTTACCTGGTACTTTTCATCACTATGATACATGCGTAAATTGGGGTAATCATACACTGGGCGTAATTGGTAAATCTGTTGGCCAGTTAACACTTCTGCTAATTTAGCATCGTGGTAAATTCTCACTAACACCTTGGGAGTATTAACAAACTCTAGAATTTCGAGGGGGCGAGATATCTCAACCAATTGAGTATATTTGGTATTCTCTAAAATACGTACCACTAATATACCGAACTCACCTTCAAGCTGCCATGATTGATCAACGGCAATATCCAGTGGTAACCACTTCAGCATATAACCATAATTACGGCCGCACAGTGCTAGAAAGTCACTGACGTTCGGTTGGTAACGCGGTTTTTGATGCGAAGTCGAAGTAGCCAAATGTTTTTCCAACTTAAACCAGTTGCTGATAGTTTAATTGCAACCATTGCAATCCAATTACGGTCGATGCATTGTCTATTTCCCCCGCAACCACCCTATTATAGGCCTGTTCACGGTCTAAAACATGCAATCGAATATCTTCATGTTCTTCTGCCAGTCCATGCAATCCACGGGCATGAGTGGAATCTACCTCGGCCCAATAGAAATAAAATCGCTCGGTGCTGCCACCTGGGCTCGCTAAATAACTGTTCACAAAGTGCATATTACTAGCAACTAGGCCAGTTTCTTCTAACAATTCACGGTGAGCGACATCGAGCGGCGATTCTTCGGGCGCAATCATACCTGCGACTAACTCCATAAGCCAAGGAGATTTAGAGGTTGCTAATGCAGGAAAACGCACTTGCTCAATCAATACGACCTGATCACGCTTGACGTCATAGGGCAACACGACCACAGCATGCCCCCGTTCAAATACTTCACGGGTGACGGGCTGGCTCCAACCGCCGGCAAAGAGCTTATGCTTAAACGTAAACTGTTCTAACGCAAAAAAGCCTTGGTACAAGGATTTTTTTTCGAGAACTTCAATATCCGTTTGCGAAAAAACAGGTGGGGTCATACTCTATCCTTAAAAGTTGAATTTGCGTCTATTATCAAGGCAATTTGACACATTTTTAAAATAAAATCTGTTACACTTCGCATTTGACTTGAAAGTGTCGGAGTTTTTAGACTCTACGTCATTAAGTTTTAGCTGTATCGGGAAGCGTCGGGAAGCGCAAACCGCCTTGGTAAAGGCATTACTTAGTCTAAACGAAGTTAAAATATTTCTCCTTTGGGAGATTTTGTCTAATAAGGACAGCAAATGAAATTTAAGATCCGTTCTTTATGCGTAGCATTGACTCTCGCCGCTTCCGCTCAAGCGGTACAAGCAGATGATTTACTGCAAATTTATCAACAGGCACTGACTAACGACCCGCTCGTGTTGCAAGCCCAAGCCCAGCGTGATGCATTGTTCGAGAAAATTGAACAAAACCGGGCACCGCTGTTGCCAACCATTAGCGCCAATGTCGGCTATGACAAGGCGTGGAATGACCCACGGAATGACACTAGCGGTTTAACGGGTAGTATCAAACTTAACCAAGTGATCTATGATCACAGCGCTTGGGTGGGTTTAAGCCTTGCGGAAAAAGCCGCCTCTCAAGCTGATTCGAGCTATGCATCCGCTTTACAAACGCTTATCTCTAGAGTAACTCGGGCATACTTCGATGTATTAACCGCTAAGGATAACTACGAGTTTCAGGGCGCCGAAAAACGTGCAATTGAACGTCAACTCGAACAAACCAAACAACGTTTCGCCGTTGGTTTGACCGCGATTACCGACGTACATGAGGCCCAGGCTCAATATGACTTAGCCTCAGCCTCTGAAATTTTAGCTGAAAATACTTTAGCCAATAGCTATGAAGCCCTGCGTGAAATCACAGGTATCGATCACAAGACATTAAACGTGCTCGATACCAACCGTTTCTCTGCCGTGACACCCGCACCAACGTCTTCAAGCGAATGGTTAAAGATCGCTGAAACCAACAGTGTCGATCTTATGACCCAACGTATTGGCAAAGATATCGCTCAAGAGACAATCAGCCTCTACAAAGCGGGCCATATTCCATCGCTGAGCTTAAATGCAGGTTACAACAAAGGCCTTGAGCAAAAAACAGGTAGCATTAACGAGCCTGATTTTGACGATGTCAATGTTGGCGTAAACCTAAGCATTCCTATCTTTGAAGGCTTTAAAGTGACTTCACAAGTCAATGAAGCGCAATATCAATTCGTTGAAGCCAGTGAAAGACTAGAGCAAACCTATCGCAGTGTTGTGAAGAATATTCGCAATAACTACAACAACGTAGGTGCATCTATCAGCTCAATTCGTGCCTATGAGCAATCGGTGATTTCATCCGAGAGTGCGTTAAAAGCGACTCAAGCAGGTTTTGAAGTGGGTACTCGTACTATCGTTGACGTATTGAACCGTACCCGTGATTTGTACGACTCAAAACGTAAATTATCCGATGCACGTTATAGCTATATCTACTCGATTGTCGCCCTAAAACAGGCGGCGGGTACATTGAATGAAGATGACGTTATCGCCATCAACAATGGCCTAAGAGCCGAGTAAGAGTAATAGCCCCATAAAAAAACCGCCAACTGGCGGTTTTTTTATGGGATTTATTAATGGGGAGGATTAAAAATCAATTTCTACACCCGCAAAATAACCATCGAACTTAGTGTCGGCACTGATCCCTGAGAAGTTATTCACATCGAATAAAAATTCGCGGTAACCCACGCGTACACGAGTGTCGACCGCAACACCATCAAACTCCCAGCCAAGGCCAACAGAGTAATCGTGTACATTCGACTCATTAACACCGAGCATTAAATCCGCAAAACCAAATAAACCTAAGCCTGGCATACCAATATGAGTACTGGCATAGCCCATCACGATACCGCTATCGACATCTATTTCTTCTGGATGGCCCGCGTCTTGTACGCGCATTGAACCATGCATCAGCTTATAAGCTGCGCCGAGATCGAATGACACTATGTCGTTGTCCAGTAGCTCATAATAAAGTACGAAGTCTGTATTGCTCAGATCGGTATAAGCAGTCACATTGCCTTCAAAGTCATGGCCATTGAAGCTGAAGTCCGCACCAGACATACTGCCTTTCTGATCTAGGCTGTTTTCACGAATTTTAACATTCGGAATAAAAGGCAGCGGATGTTCAACCGCGAGCCAATAACTGCCTTGGGCCGATGAACTGTAGTCAAAAGTTTGCTGCGCTTGGCCATCATCGGCAAAAGTACCGCTAGTATCGGCATCCCAATAGTCACCACCAATTTTAAACCCAACCACAGTGGCCGCTTGGGCCGAGGTGGCCATAAAAAATCCTAATACCGCACTGGCGAGGAGTGTTTTTTTCATAATTAACCTTGAGATAGCAAGTTCGTTAAGTCAATCACCGCGGCATTTGCACGGGATACATAGTTAGCCATAACCAATGAATGATTAGCGACTAGACCAAAACCACTGCCATTTAATACAACAGGGCTCCAGACAGTTTGCTGAGTCGCCTCTAACTCACGAATGATTTGTCTTAGGCTCACTTCAGCATTTTTCTTTTTCAAAACGTCGGCAAAATCGACTTCCACGGCACGCATAAAATTCAGCAATGCCCAAGAAGCACCTCGGCTTTCATAGAAAACATCATCGATCTTCCACCAGCTAGTCTTGACCTGATGGCTCGCTAAATTGGGGGTCGATTGGCGGGCAGAGTTATCACCAGCCAAATCGGTATTAAGACGTTCCTGACCAACACTGGCCGATAAACGCTGAGACATACTGCCTAACCGCTTTTGCACCTCTTTTAACCATTCATTGAGATTATCGGCACGGGCATAAAACTGCGCATCTTGGTTATTAGGATCCATCATCCGGGCGCGGTACAATTTCAGTAGCTTAACACCATCGCGGTATTCGCTTTCGGCGCTCGGTACTAGCCAACTTGTATGGTCGATATTGAGCTTAGCTTGCGCTTCACCTAAATCTTTATCGGCGGCCGATTGGGATTGGGAGCGACTAAACTCTTTGCGCATGATCAGCGCCAGATCGCGCGCCTGCTCGAGTGCGCCGTACTCAAAGGCGGGCATGTTATCCATAAAAATAGATGGTGGCATCACATCATTGGATAACCAACCACCCTGTTTATCTAGCAGGGTTTCTACCGTCAAAATCAAAGAAGTTGTCGTAGCATAACCAACGACATTTTTATCTGTGGCCGTAAGCTGTTGAGGATTGATAGGATCGGGTTCGATACTCCACCACACACTCACGCCATAACCAATTAAGACTAAAAATAAACCGACTCCGGTAACTTTTTTCCATGTAATTTGCATCAAGCGACTCCTTAATGATGGTGATGATGCTCTTGCTCTGCAGTATTTTCAGCTTGTTTGCTCACGGGCAATGTGATCGACATTTGTTCGCCGTCGTTAAACTGTAATTGCAGCTCCACTTTTTGATCCAAAACGAGGGGGGCCTTTAACCCCAACAGCATAACGTGCTCACCCGATGGTGAGAGTATTAGTTTGCCGTGGGATGGGATATCAAAACCTTCGACCTGGCGCATTTTGACCATGCCTTGTTCTTCAATAATAGTGTGTAGCTGGGCTTCCTTTGCCACACTGGTTGATACGCCCGTCAGGCGGACGGCTTTCTCGGTGTGGTTTTCGAGCGTAAAGTAGGCTGCGGTATTGGGTACAGTATCCGGCATAGCTCGGACATGACCTTCGGTCATAACTACACTCGCCAAAACAGAAAATGATGCACAGGATAATGCGAGACAATTAAACATCTGTTTGAATATTGGTTTCAATGTCTTAAACTCCATGTCTACCCAATGTCGTCGTAAAGGAAACAACCCATGAGTCATATACAGGTTCGGGATGATCAGGGCGTACGTATTATCAGCTTTAATCGCCCCGATAAACGCAATGCACTTGATCTTGATATGTATAAACAACTGACAGAATACCTGATCGAAGGTGAGGCAGACAACGACATTCGTGCCTTTATGCTCCACGGCCAAGATAATTGCTTTACCTCAGGCAATGATATTGCAGAATTTTTAAAAAATAGTGACTTAGGGCCAAATCATCCCGCAGTACGTTTCTTATTTTGTCTATTAGAACTCAAAAAACCTCTGGTCGCCGCCGTGTCAGGGGCTGCGGTTGGTATTGGCACTACGGTACTGCTGCACTGTGATTTAGTGTACGCCGATAACACCGCAAAGTTTCAACTGCCCTTTGTCAACTTAGCACTGGTTCCCGAGGCGGGCGCAAGCTTACTTCTGCCTGAACTTGTGGGTTACCAAAAGGCGGCAGAACTACTGCTGCTCGGCGAAAGCTTCGATGCCAATACGGCCCACAGACTCAATATGATTAACGATATCATTGCCCAGGAAGAACTATTGAGTCATGCCCTCGCCCAAGCTAAAAAGCTGGCGAATCAACCACCACAAGCCCTGCAAACCACTCGCCAATTGATGCGACCACATAAAAACCGAGTTCAGCATCAAATGCATCAAGAGTTAGAGCAATTTAGTGTTAGGTTGAAGAGTGATGAAGCGAAAGCCAGATTTAAGGCTTTTCTTAAAAAGTAATGCTCACTTAAATCGCAAAGCATTGACTATTGGCATGGGGGTCTAAGCGCCCTCTTGTTGATAGCATCCCGCTACCCCATCGAAGCAATGGCAAAGTCCAATATGCCGCTCTGTATCAAATAATCTCAACATAACAATCTATTAGCCGATATTTATCCCCATGGATTTATATCGGTTTCTTCCATTGGTCAACTAATAGCGCCAATACAAAGTAAATCAATAAACTCACACCAGGCATAAATACAATGGCTCCAGCCCATACTGCGCGAGTCCAAAAACAGGACCACCCAAATTGCCACGCCATTCCAGCGGCAACACCACAGACTAACCGTTCTGGATTGTCCATCCGCACTTTAGCTCGTTTCATTTTAATCTCCCACATAGCAAGAATTCTCACTCATTTATCGCTGTAACTATGCCACTGAAACCAGCAGATAATTCCTGAAAACAACGCAAGGCTAATCACTGGTAGCAGTAGCAAGGTCATTAGAGGGGCTACAAACCACATAGGCAGCTCCTATTACTTAGCGCTATATTCATCGCTTGTGACCGATTCGTCTTTATTGTCGGCACTGAGGCTAAGCTGGCTATTAAAGTCATAGATACTTTCAGCAAGCTGAGTTTGTAGCGATAACACTAACTCACGTTTGGTGCTGGCGAGCAGTTCTTGTGCCTGGGTGCTCAGGGTTTGCTCAATGGCGCCCATAACATCCGATACAGGGGCTGCTTCGGCATGGACCGCAACGCTACCCACTAACGCACCGATTAACATACTCACTTGAACTGATTTTTTAAGATTTAACGTAAACATGATGTCGTCCCTTTCGATTGATTAACTTGACATAGGGACTATTACAAAGGGCGTGCCAACTTATAAAAACATTTTTAATGCATTGATATTATTAGAAATAACACCAATGAATCACAAAACACCATTACGAGCATAGCGTGAAAGAATAATGAAGTGGTGAAAAATGCTACTAACTTTAGCTAATTTCACCATCTTTTGATATGAGCGAAAATCAATCAACAATCTCAGTCTGAATACTCTGCAATGCTTGTCTAACCACTTCAACACCCGCACCATTTTTATGGGCATTTTCGCTCAAATAACGACGCCAAGCGCGTGCACCGGGCAAACCTTGGAATAGGCCTATCATGTGGCGAGTAATATGATTGAGCCGCCCACCGGATTGAAGATGGGCTTCAATATAAGGCAGCATTGCCTCAATAACGGCTTCCCGGCTGATCACCTCTCTTTGATGACCGCAGAGCACTTGATCCACCTCGGCGAGAATATAAGGATTCTGATACGCCTCACGCCCCATCATCACCCCATCGAGTTGTGCTAAGTGTTCTTTTGCCTGTGCAAGTGTTGTCACGCCGCCATTGATACTGATGTTTAGTAAGGGGTAATCACGCTTGAGTTGATAGACACGCCCATAATCGAGCGGCGGGATCTCGCGGTTTTCCTTTGGACTTAAGCCCGAAAGCCAAGCCTTACGGGCATGAATGATAAAATCGCTGCACCCTTTTGCCTGTACAATATCAATAAATTGAGTTAGAAATTCATAGCTATCTTGGGCATCAATCCCAATGCGAGTTTTTACGGTAACTGGAATATCAACCACTTGCTTCATGGCATCGACGCATTCTGCCACTAATTCGGGTTCAGCCATCAGACAGGCACCAAAGCGGCCATTCTGTACTCGATCCGAAGGACATCCCACATTGAGGTTAACTTCATCATAACCACGCTCGGCTGCCAGTTTAGCGCAGCGCGCTAGCTCAGTGGAATTGGAGCCCCCTAACTGCAACGCCAGCGGATGCTCTTCTTGGTTATAGGCTAGGTAATCCCCACGACCATGCAAGATCGCCCCTGTCGTCACCATCTCGGTATATAACAGGGCATTTGCCGACATTAAACGGGCGAAATAACGGTAATGGCGATCAGTCCAATCCAACATGGGTGCAATGGAAAAGGTACGATCGAGCCTGAAGTTATCAATATTACTATTTTTCAACACGTTACTATCAACTCTGGTGATGGGAATTCGTCAGTCATGGTTCCGTTTATACGGATGAGGCATTCTAAGTTAAGGCGTCAAATTCGTCTTAACTTAGGGGTTAACCCCAAGCTTAAAAACGGAAAAACAGCAAACGAGCTAACGTTTGCTGTTTTATATGCCCCACAAGGCTCGCGGCAGTATAACCTAAATTGGCCGTCTTGGGGAGGTTAAGCCCCATCGCAAATCATCTTCTACCTAGGAGCTTGGAGCCATCATTCCTCGCCTTGACGACTCCCTGATTGACTGGGTGAGCAAAATGCAAAAAACCATGCAATATCAGCCTATGGTTAAACTTGTTGTTAATTGAAAAATACATGAAAAGCCAAAAACTTTGCAGCATCGACTCTTATGCGTCACTATGAATAGGGCTAACGGTATCAATATCTAGACTGTTTTTTTGATTTATAGGGACCTAAAACATTAGATAAATCGTTAAATTAGGCGCACATTTCTATTTGTCTCATCTAAGCTGATAGAGTGTGATCAAGATTGCTGTGGTTAAGCGATTTTTCTACTAGCCTTAAACGTATCATTAGTCGGTGGCTTAGACTCAAAAGAGGACAAACTTAGGCATGAACGTCAATTTTATTAATCCTTTCCTGCAATCCCTACTCAATGTCATTTCAACTATGGCGAGTATGGATTTAACGCCAGGTAAACCCCAAGTGAAAACCGACAACTTAGCCAAAGGTGACGTTTCTGGTTTAATCGGCATGGTGGGGCCACAGACTAAGGGTTCGCTGTCGATTACGTTTGAGCAAAAGCTCGCTCTGCAAATTATGCAAAATATGCTGGGAGAAAACCCAGGCAAGATTAATGAGGAAGTGACAGATCTTGTCGGAGAAATAACCAATATGGTTACAGGTGGTGCTAAAAACCTTTTAGGGCAAAAAGGCTACGAGTTTGAGATGGCCACCCCTATGGTGGTTTCAGGAAAGGGACATACCATTTCCCATAAAGCTAACGGCACTAAAATTATCATGCCATTCACTAGTCCTTACGGCACTGCCTTTATCGAAATTTGTTTTGAAAACTAATTTTCAACATTAGCTTTTATCGCCGCTCAGTCTAGGGCAATCCTGTGCCCTTATCTTAAAAATAGCCCCAAGCTACTGTATGCCAGGGCACCACACACGGGCACTCGCGAGCCAAATGCATTAGTCACCCTGTCTACTCAGCATCTATGCTCATAAGTGCACAGCTCAAAGCTATGCTCTTCTAATATAAAGTGAATTGTCCCTTTATAAAATGAAGCACACCTTTATAAAGTAAAGAGCCCCTTGTGATACTAAATTCTTCTATAGCACGACTATTCAAACCCTATGATTAAGCCAAACACACAGCAACCCTAGGGGTGAGCTTAGTCACTAATTCGTAAGCGATAGTGCCAATATGTTCGGCAACTTCTTCGACCGGCAGTGCTTGGCCCCAGAGTAAAACATCGTCGCCGACTTTATCCTGGGCACCCTGACCTAAATCGACGGTCAACATATCCATAGACACTCGACCAACAATAGGAACCCTGCGGCCATTGACCCACACGGGCGTCCCTTCGGGCGCATTACGGGGATAACCATCACCATAACCAATAGCGACAACCCCTAAACGGGTATCTTGTTTAGCCGTCCAATAACAGCCATAACCTACGGGTTGATCCGCTTTATGCTCACGCACGGCGATAAGCCGCGAGACGAGATTCATCGCAGGGATAAGCCCATGATTTGCACCACAATCCCCCGCAACGGGTGATACACCATAGAGGGCGATACCGGGTCTAATCCAATCCCCTTGGCTTTTAGGCCAATAGAGCGCTCCCGCCGAGTTCGCTAAGGTCCTAAACCCCGGTAAACCTGCGGTTAAGGCGTTAAAGGCCGCCATTTGTACTTCTGTGTACGGTTTTTCTGGCTCATCGGCACAGGCAAAATGGGTCATCAGATGAATGGGTTTCGCCACATTAGCGCACGCGACCAAGCGAGCATAAACCGCAGGAAATTGCTCAGGCGTCACCCCTAATCTGTGCATGCCAGAATCGACTTTAAGCCAGACTGTGACGGGTTTGCTCAGTTTGGCCTGCTCTAACATTTCAATTTGCGACTCATGGTGAACCACAGTATCTATATCGTGGGCAACCAGTAAGGGTAAATCGGTACTGCGAAAAAAACCCTCAAGCAACAGCAGGCGCGCCTTTACGCCACCTGCACGCAATTCCAAGGCTTCTTCTAAACGGGCCAAGCCAAAACCATCGGCACTGACTAAACAGTTAGCAACATTCAACAATCCATGACCATAACCATTGGCCTTAACAACAGCCATCACTTGGCTTGCGCTTGCCTGTTGACGCAGCACAGCCAAGTTATTTTGCAGTGCACTACTGCTAATTTCTGCACGGGGAAAAGGTTTCAAAATTTACTTTGCCTATTTTGGAAAAAGTCAGGAAATAACAAGCCAGAG
Source organism: Shewanella sp. KJ2020 (assembly GCF_024197625.1). Lineage (NCBI taxonomy): Bacteria > Pseudomonadati > Pseudomonadota > Gammaproteobacteria > Alteromonadales > Shewanellaceae > Shewanella > Shewanella sp. KJ2020. The sequence continues at coordinate 104,233 of NZ_JAKUKD010000013.1, forward strand.
AAATAAAAAGAATACATAAGCTTTGCTTATCTTCTATCGCCACACACTTAATCTTCTTCAAACTGCGGACCAGCATAATTATCGAAACGAGAATACTGACCTTGGAAAGTTAAGCGCACCCGGCCGATGGGGCCGTTACGCTGCTTACCGATAATGATTTCGGCCGTGCCTTTGTCTGGAGAATCGTTGTTATACACTTCATCACGGTAAATAAACATGATGAGATCCGCATCCTGCTCGATAGATCCCGATTCACGTAAGTCCGAGTTGACCGGACGTTTATCGGCCCGCTGTTCAAGAGAGCGGTTAAGCTGAGACAGGGCAATAACGGGGATCTCAAGCTCTTTAGCTAATGCTTTGAGAGAGCGAGAAATTTCGGCAATTTCTAGGGTACGATTATCCGATAAAGCGGGCACTTGCATTAGCTGCAGGTAGTCGACCATGATCATCGACAAGCCGCCATATTCACGGGCGATACGGCGGGCGCGGCTACGCACTTCGGTCGGAGTGAGCCCCGAGCCATCGTCGATATACATTTTACCCTGTTCGAGCATGATGCCCATAGTCGATGACACCCGCGCCCAATCTTCATCATCGAGTTGACCGGTACGGATTTTAGTCTGATCGACGCGCCCCAAGGAGGCGAGCATACGCATCATAATCTGTTCCGAGGGCATCTCGAGACTGAAAATAAGCACAGGCTTGTCTTCGTTCATCGCCGCCTGTTCGCAGAGGTTCATCGCGAAGGTGGTTTTACCCATAGATGGACGGGCTGCCACGATAATCAAGTCACCGGATTGGAAGCCTGCGGTCATTTTATCCAGATCGCTAAAACCACTCGACACCCCAGTCACCCCATTGTGTGGGTTATTATAGAGCTGCTCTATCTTATCGACGGTTTTTTCAAGAATGGTTTTAATGCCTTCGGGACCTTCGTTGGCATTGGTGCGTTGCTCGGCAATTTTAAACACTTTACTTTCAGCCAGATCGAGCAAGGCACTCGAGTCTCGACCTTCGGGATTGTAGCCCGCATCGGCAATTTCATGGGCCACGCGGATCATCTCCCGCACAACGGCCCGCTCGCGGACAATTTCAGCGTAGGAGACAATGTTGCCAGCACTGGGAGTATTCTTAGCAATTTCACCTAAGTAGGCAAAACCGCCCGCCTCTTCAAGCTGATTTTCAAGCTCAAGTTGTTCGGATACTGTGATCAAATCAATCGGCTGACTGGTTTCCACTAGGCGGTGCATCGCCGCGAAGATCATCCGGTGCGAGCGCGAGTAAAAGTCTTCTTTTACTACGGTTTCAGCCACTTTATCCCAAGCATCAGCGTCTAACATTAGGCCGCCTAATACCGATTGTTCAGCCTCAATAGAATGCGGTGGCAGCTTGAGTCCATCGAGCTGCAAATCCCTTGGCTTACTTTTAGGCTTAAAAGCACCTTGTTGTGACATTAACACTCCCGATTTCCAACAACTTAACAAAATATGATATAAAACCCGTGTCAAGCAACAGGTGGTTTACCTGTTATCCTGTTTCAACGGACACTCTAACAATCAATAAGGAAAGAACATGCGTATTGCATTGGTTGCAGCCTTAGTTTTGACATCCGGCATAGCAAATGCCGACGAAGGGCAATGGCAACCTTATCAAATGCCTTCAATTGCAGACAAACTCAGTGAACGCGGAATCGATATTCCTGCTGAAAAACTGGCCGATCTTACAAGTTATCCCATGAACGCCGTTGTAGGGCTGGGCTATTGTACCGCCAGTTTTGTCTCCCCCCAAGGGCTAGTTGTAACAAACCATCATTGTGCCTATAAGGCGATACAATATAACACTAAGCAAGAGCATAACTATCTCGAACAAGGCTTTTTAGCCACCTCAATGGATAAAGAACCGTCGGCCGGTCCCAATGAGCGCTTATACATCACCGAAGCTGTGACCGATGTCACCAGCGACGTGACAAAAGATTTAAGCCAAGATCCTTTGAAACGCTACGAAGAGATTGAGAATCACAGTAAAGCCTTAATCAAAAACTGTGAGGCCGATGATAACTACCGCTGTAATGTTCGTAGCTTCCACAATGGCTTGGAATATTACCTGATCAAACAATTGATGATCCGCGATGTGCGCCTAGTGTATGCACCACCTGAGAGTGTTGGTGGCTACGGTGGTGATATCGATAACTACGAGTACCCACGCCACTCGGGTGATTTTGCCTTCCTACGCGCTTATGTGGGTAAAGATGGTAAGCCCGCAGCTTACGCGGAGGATAACATTCCCTACAAACCCAAAAGCTATTTAAAAGTGAATGCCGATGGCGTAAAGGCCGGTGATGGCGTGTTTGTGGCGGGCTACCCTGGCACTACCAGTCGTTACAATCTCACCAGCGAACTTAAATTTGCTAGCGACTGGCTCTACCCAACACAGGCAAAACGTTATCAATTACAGATTGATACCATCGAAGCCATGGGTCAGGAAGATGCGGATATCGCCATAAAATATGCCGGTAATATGGCATCGATGGCCAATCGGATGAAAAAGCTCAACGGCCTACTCGCTGGCTTTAAAGCCACAGATATTGTCGGCATTAAGCAAAGCCGTGAAGATAATTTTTTAGCTTGGCTTAAACAAAACCCTAAACTAAATCAAAATCTGATTGCTGAGTTAGAAGTTTTATTGGCTGAGCAGCAACTGCAAACTCAAACCAATTATTATTTCACCAATGCCCAATCGAGCACTTTGCTCACCGCGGCAAACAACCTCTATCGCTTAGCCAAAGAAAAGCAAAAGAGCGATGCGGAACGTGAAATCGGTTACCAAGAGCGCGACTTAGCCATGTTTAGCTCACGCCTGAAGCGTATCGACTCTAGCTTTCACATTAATGTCGATAAAACCCTTTGGTTACAGGACTTAAATGCCTATTTGTCACAGCCAAACCGTGTCGCAGCTTTAGACAATATGCTTAAACTCGACGATAAAAATGTCAGTTTAGAGGCTAAACTCGATGGCTTATATTCGCTGACTACGCTGACAGATCAGGCTCAACGTCTGGCATGGATGGACGCCGATGCCAAAGCCTTTGAAACCAGTAGCGATCCCTTTATCCGCCTCGCCGTCGCCCTTTACGACACCAATATGGCACAGGAAAAAGCAGAAAAAATCCTTGCGGGTAAATTGTCTACCGCTCGCCCTGCTTACATGGCTGCCGTTATCGACTACTACAAAGCCAACAACTGGCCAGTGTATCCCGACGCTAACGGTACGCTACGCATCAGCTATGGTATGGTCGATGGTTACCAATCCCGCGATGCGCTCTATAAACAGCCCTTTACTCGCCTCGATGGCATAGTCGCCAAACACACGGGCATTGAGCCCTATAACGCCCCGAAAAAACTCCTCGATGCGATTAGTGAGCAGCGCGTTGGCGATCATCTAGTGAAATCGGTTTATCAAGATCCCCGTGGCTGGATTTGCCGTCTGTTCTCTTGCTTAGATAAGCCAGAAGAATTTAACTCAGTACCTGTTAACTTCTTATCGAGTGTGGATACCACGGGTGGTAACTCGGGCTCACCCGTCTTTAACGGTAAAGGAGAACTCGTTGGTCTTAACTTCGACTCTACCTATGAAGCAATTACCAAGGATTGGTTCTTCAATCCAACCATCACCCGCGCAGTTCACGTGGATATACGGTATATCCTATGGATGATGGATGAAGTCGACCATGCCGATAATCTGATTAAAGAACTGGATTTAGTGAGAAATTAACCTTCTAAGCTAAATCAGTTTATCTAGACAAAAAACCGCTCACTGTTATGCATTGAGCGGTTTTTATTTGGGTGAGCACTTTCGCCACTTATCTACGGTAAGATTGAATAAGTACCGACATGACTCCCCGCATTCATTCCCTATCGAGCTATATCATGGCGCCCAACATTGAATTTCAGCCATAAAAAAACACCGCCGAAGCGGTGTCTTTTTATATTTAAAGCGAGTCGTAATTAAGCTTCAGCAACGATAGAAACTTTAACAACAGCTTTAACTTCAGTGTGTAACTGAACTTCAACTTCGAAGTCGCCAGTAGTACGCAGAGCGCCTAATGGTAAACGAACTTCTGATTTAGCCAGCTCAACACCAGCAGCAGTCACTGCATCAGCGATGTCACGGTTGCCAACTGAACCAAACAGTTTGCCTTCATCACCGGCTTTAGAAGCGATAACAACCGCTTCTAGTGCAGCGATTTTCTCAGCACGTTGGTTAGCAGCAGCTAAGTCAGCAGCTAATTTAGCTTCTAATTCAGCGCGACGAGCTTCAAATACTTGAGTATTTGCTGCGTTTGCGACTACCGCTTTACCGTAAGGTAAAAGGAAGTTACGAGCATAACCCGCTTTAACAGAAACTTGATCGCCTAAGCCACCTAAGTTTGCAACTTTATCTAGTAAAATAACGTTCATTATCAAATCCTCTATATTCGATTAGGAATACTGCAATTACTGATGTAAATCAGTGTATGGCAGTAGAGAAAGATAACGAGCACGCTTGATAGCGCGAGCTAGTTGGCGCTGATATTTAGCACTAGTACCAGTGATACGGCTTGGAACGATCTTGCCGCTTTCAGTGATGTAGTTCTTTAAAGTAACGATATCTTTGTAATCAATTTCTGCAACACCTTCAGCGGTGAAACGGCAGAACTTGCGACGACGGAAATAACGTGCCATGTGACAGTCTCCTAAGTTTTCAATTCGACATTTTCGGCATGGATGACTAAGCGATTTTGACCATTTCTACCCTGTTGAAGGGTCATAAAGCCTTGCACTTGCACTTCCACACCTGCTTTCAGATTGTCTGCGACGCTTTCAAAGCGCGGGCCACTCAATATCACTTGTATTTGTACGTAGACGTTGCGAAGCATTTCGGCTTCATAACGCTGCGATTTGTGTTCCAGCATAATCACACTATGTGCAATCCCCGCTGGGCTTTTAAAGCGTCTGGAACGGGTTATGGTTCCGGACAACACCAAGCTATTGGTGGTCACAGATAAACTTACTCACCGATTTCTTCAGCGTGAGCTTCATCGTATGAGCGTTCGCCAGCTGGGCCACGACGTGAATCGCGCTCATCTCTAGCTCTAGCCATTGGAGATGCTTCAGTAACGGCAACTTTAGTACGCATTACCATGTTACGCAGAACTGCGTCGTTGAAACGGAAAGCTGTTTCTAGCTCTTCGATCGTCTCTGCAGGCGCTTCAACGTTCATCAGAACGTAGTGAGCTTTATGCAGATCTTGGATTGGGTAAGCCAGTTGACGACGGCCCCAATCTTCTAAACGGTGGATTGTGCCGTTAGCTTCGGTGATAACACCTGTGTAACGCTCAATCATACCTGGTACTTGTTCACTTTGATCTGGGTGAACCATAAATACGATTTCGTAATGACGCATTTATTGCTCCTTACGGTTATGTAGCCTCGTTATTGGCTCAGTCAAACCAAATGGAGGCAAGGAACGAAAAATAGTGACTGATTTGAGCGCGAGATAGTACAGAAAGCAGACGCGAAACTCAAGCAATAACTTTGCCTCGAGTGTCAATACGGGTATGATGACGCCTCACCTACATTCGGACCTCTAAAATCAGCCAACCAAGAATAAAATACAATGCTAAAAGTTATCGCTCCAATGAGTTTGTTTTGCCTCTCTTTCCCAGCAGTTGCGCTCGTTCCACCCGATTATCAGGAACCGCCCAGCGATTTTACTGCTGAAGTCGAAGCGGGCTTGCAACTGAATACGGGCAATACTGAATCCAGCAGTTTTAATGGTCGAACCCAACTGATTTACGATACTAAGCAAACCAAACAAGAAGCCACACTCAAGGCTTACTTTGCGTCCGAAAAAAGCGAAGTCACCTCAGAAAAATATGAGTTACAGTTACAGACCAACTATAAGCTCACTAAGGGTTATATCTTTGGCCGCGGAGATTTTACTTGGGATCAGTTCGGTAGTTACACGCAAATATCCACACTTTCAAGCGGTTATGGTTTTAACGCTATCAGTAGTTATAAAACCAAGCTCAGTCTCGAAGTCGGCCCTGGTTATCGATATAACATGCCAGCCGAGTCGGTCACAATCCCAGATCCTGATGCCGAAAAAGATGTCATTCTTCGTACCGCAGCAAAGTTCTCTCAAAAACTGCAAGAATATAGCAGTCTCAATGCCGATCTCACCGCCGAGGTGGGCGAGAATAACAACACCCTCACATTAGATATGAACTATAAAAATCTGGTATTTCAAGACTGGGCATTTAAGATAGGTATGAACATCAAATATACCGAAATCGTACCAGAAGGAAGCCAGCAGACCGACACTATCACCACATTCAACCTGCTCTATACCTTTAGATAAATCCGATAGAAAGCGGCTTGACTGAAATAATAATCCCCCTCGGCCAAATCCCGTTGCAACACAATTTAGTGATCAACACATAAAAACGCTAACTTAATCGATAAATACCAACAATTTGCAACACCGAATAAACACTAACTCCTGATATACTCAGCCGAGCAATCTTACAAGGAGTCGTTTATGGCTAATCCGCTACGTACTTTCGCCTCTTTATATAGCACCACGTTATTAACTGTGCTGGCAGGCGGTTTACTGACGACCTATTTGGGACTCAGACTCTCGGTCACCCATGTTCCACAGCTTTGGATTGGCGCCATGATGTCAGCCTATTACGTGGGTCTGGTGGCGGGTTCCAAGATCGGCCACAGACTTATCGCCCAAGTTGGCCATATTCGTGCCTTTGTCGCTAGCGCCGGGATTGTCGCCGCTTCGGCCTTAGGTCATGCCCTTGTCGATCAATTAGCCGTTTGGATATTACTCCGGCTTATCGTCGGCATGGGCATGATGTGCCAGTATATGGTGCTCGAAAGCTGGCTGAATGAACAGGCGGAGAGCAGCCAACGCGGCACAGTGTTTGCCAGCTATATGATAGTCTCTTACTTTGGCTTGATATTAGGCCAAGGCGCCATCAGTATTTACCCCGAACTGGGCTTAGAGCCGCTGCTTCTTATCGCCATTTGTTTTGCCCTATGTATCGTCCCTATTTCATTAACACGCCGCATTCATCCCGCCCCCTTAGTCCCAGCACCGCTGAAAATTGCCCATTATTGGAAAAAAGCCCCACAGGCCCTGACAACTATTGCCATAGGCAGCATGATAGTAGGCTCCTTTTATGGTCTCGCCCCAGCCTACGCCAGCAATTTAGGGTTACCCCCAGAGAAAGTCGCCACTTATATGACGGCCACTATTCTCGCGGGTCTGTTGGCGCAATGGCCAATGGGAAAACTGTCCGACATTATGTCCCGCAGCCGACTTATCCGTATCAATTGCATTCTCTTGGGGATTCTAGCGTTAGGCATAGCCATCATCCCCTATCACCCCGTGGTTTCACTGGTGATGACGTTTCTATTCGGTATTTTAGGCTTTACCTTCTATCCGCTCGCCACCGCACTCGCCAACTCTCGGGTTGAACAGAGCGATAGGGTGGGATTATCGGCCACTATTTTGCTCACCTTTGGCCTAGGTGCCAGTATCGGCCCCCTTATCGCCTCGACACTGATGCAGTGGCTTGGCAACAGCATGCTCTATGGCTTTATGTCGGCCTGCACCTTAATCCTGTTTTTACGCCTGCGTTATGTACATTCACAGCAAAAGGCCGAAACCCATGTGACCCAAGACTATATGATGGCAACGGGGGACTTAGTGTCATCGCCCCTTGCGGCAGCCCTCGATCCTCGGGTAGATGTTGAATCGATTCAAGAACATATGACCCCCACAATCAACGAAGACGAAGACGAAACGGAATTTGACTTAGGTGCCGATGGTGTGGGGGACGAAATTATTGAAAACGACAGAGATGAAGAGCAGCTCGCCTTCTGTTTCGATATTGAGCAAGCAGAGCCAGAGTCAGAGTCAGTTCCGGAGTCAGTGCAAACAGATGATGCCGATAATGGCCAAACTACCCAAGAAAAAACATTGACTTAAAATGGACAATAAAAAACGGGTTAACTTGATACCAAGTTAACCCGTTTTTTATGCCAGCCATACACGCTGAGGAACAGTCGAGTGCTGACGTATTAGCTGCGGCGTTGACGCACTGCTTCGAATAAACAAATGCCAGTAGCTACCGACACGTTCAAGCTCGACACACTGCCCGCCATCGGAATGGAAATCAACGAATCACAGGACTCGCGGCTTAAACGGCGCAATCCTTTATCTTCAGCACCCATAGCAATCGCCAGCGGCCCCTTAAGATCGGCTTGATATAACTCACAATCCGCCTCGCCCGCCGTGCCCACGATCCAAATGCCTTTTTCCTGCAAATGACGCATAGTGCGCGCAAGGTTAGTCACTTGAAATAAGGGTACAGTTTCGGCTGCGCCGCAGGCCACTTTACTCACGGTAGCAGTTAAACCAACGGAATTATCCTTAGGAACGATAATCCCCTGTACACCCGCCGCGTCGGCATTACGTAGGCAAGCACCTAGGTTATGGGGATCGGTAACACCATCTAAAATCAGCAAAAAGGGCAATTCTGTTTTAGCCAATAAATCGTCTAAATCATGCTCACTCAATACCTTTGCCGCTTTTACACGTGCAACTATGCCTTGGTGTTGGCTGCTTTCAGCCTTGTCGTCTAACGCTTTACGGGAAGCCACTTGGATCGTCGTGCCAAAAGTCTTGGCCTGATTAGCCAACACAGTTAAACGCTCATCATCACGGCCCTGCAATAACCAAAGCTCAATAATCCGCTCGGGGCTATGCTTTAACAGGGCTTCAACTGCGTGGATCCCAAAAATAATATCTTGTTTTTTCATTTATTTCTTTCTCGTGCTCCGCTTAGCGGCCTTAGGCTTTTTAGCCGGACTTTTTACATCTTTCTTTACTTTGGCACTCGCCTTGGGTTTAGCCTTAGCGGAACTGGTTTTCGATTTAGCCGTCCCAGTTTTAGTCGCCTTAGCCAGCTTTGCGCCTTCACGATTGACGCGCTCACGGGCCGTTAGCGGCTTATCGCGGCTGGCAGACGCTTTACGCTTGCCGCCTTTACTGTCATCGCCAAGCATAAGCAAATCAATCTGTCTGTCATCTAGATTAACAGCTGCAACCTTAACGGTCACAGGATCGCCAACCTGATAGATCTGCCCAGTATTCTCACCGATAAGACGTTGACGCATAGGATCAAACTGATAGTAATCGCTACCTAGGCTAGAAATGTGCACTAAGCCATCGATAAATAGCTCATTGAGGCGAACAAACAAACCAAAACTGGTTACTGAAGCAATCACAGCATCAAAAGTATCGCCAACGTGATCCTGCATAAACTCGCACTTGAGCCAATCGCTAACATCACGAGTCGCTTCATCGGCACGGCGCTCTGTGGTCGAACACTCTTCACCTAATTGATCGAGTTCATCGAGCTGATAGTGATAACCGCCATCCTGCGTCCACTTCTCAGTGGCTTCGCCTCTTTCCTTCGCCAGCAAATAACGGATCACACGATGTAACACTAAATCCGGATAGCGGCGAATTGGCGAGGTAAAATGCGCGTATTCTTCTAATGCCAAACCAAAATGGCCTTCATTATCCGGCGTGTAAATCGCCTGGCGCATTGAGCGCAGCAACATCACTTGGATAAGTTCGGCATCGGGACGGTCGGCGATTTGTAACATGACGTTCTGATAATCCGATGGCGTAGGTTCAAGGCCACCGGTCATTGTCAAACCCCGTTCAGCAAGGAACTCTTTAAAGTTCGCCAATTTTTGCTCAGATGGCGCTTCGTGCACACGGTACAAGACTTCGCCTTTGTGCTTTTTCACAAATTTGGCCGCAGAAACGTTAGCCAAAATCATACATTCTTCAATGATTTTATGGGCTTGATTGCGGCCTCGCGGCACAATTTTCTCAATCTTGCGCTGCTCATTGAAAATGAACTGCGTTTCCATGGTCTCAAAGGCAATCGCACCACGCTCGGCTCTTTGCTCATCGAGCGCGAGATACAATGACTGTAAACACTGCAAATGCGGGAACAAGCTTTCATGTTCAGGCGCAATCGGCCCACCTTCTAACATGGCTGCCACTTGGGTATAAGTAAAACGCGCGTGTGAGTGCATCACCGCTGGGTAAAACTTGTAACCCGATAACTTGCCTTTCGCAGACACAGTCATCTCGGCGACCATACATAAACGGTCAACATTGGGATTGAGTGAACAGAGGCCGTTGGAGATTTTCTCCGGCAGCATAGGGATCACTTGCGACGGGAAATATACCGAGTTACCCCGGGCACGCGCTTCGGTATCTAAAGCCGAATCGGTACGCACATAATAACTCACATCTGCAATCGCCACCCATAAACGCCAGCCACCGCTCGGCTTAACTTCGGCATAAACCGCATCGTCAAAGTCGCGGGCATCTTCTCCGTCGATAGTCACTAATGGCAGATGGCGTAAATCCACACGACCGACTTTATCGGCTTCAGTGACTTCATCGGGGATACGGCGCAGTTTTTTCTCGATCGCGGCAGACCAAGTATGGGGTAAATCATAGTTGCGCAGGGCAATTTCGATTTCCATCCCCGGCGCCATTTGCTTACCGAGTACTTCGGTGACTTTACCCGCAGCTTTAACAAAACGGCCTGGGCGACGCGTTAATTCCACCACGACCACATCGCCCTGACGGGCGCCATTGCGGTCTTCATTGGCGACTAAGATTTCTTGGGTAATTCGCTTATCATCGGCAATAACAAAGGCCATGCCGCTGTCCACATGGTAACGGCCAACAATCGCGGCGCTGCGTGGCTGAATAAGTCGCACGATACGGGCTTCACGGCGGCCTTTACGGTCCATGCCCGCCTTTTGAGCCAGCACTTTATCGCCGTGGAAATACATCAGCATATCGCGGTTAGAGATAAATAAATCATCACCACCTTCATCGGGTTTGAAAAAGCCGAAGCCTTCTCTATGCCCAAGCACAGTGCCGGAAATAAGATCCATCTTCTCGGGTAAGCCATAGCTCTGCCCACGGGTGAACACGAGTTCGCCATCGCGCTCCATCGCCCGTAGACGACGGCGCAGGGCTTCAAGCTGCTCTTCTTCGTGGATGTTTAACGCCGCGGCAATACTGTCACGGGTTATAGGTGATTTCTGAGAACGTAAGTAATCGATAATATACTCACGGCTTGGGATAGGGTTTTCGTACTTATCCTGTTCACGCTCAAAATGAGGGTCTTTAATCATTCAATATCCAAATAATGTGTCCCTGCTTTCAGGAACATCCTAATGGGTTCGCAACTGAGCTTGCTGAGCCCGCGCCACTGCACTAGGGGGCATTTTAGCTGCTAACACCTGCAGTAAAGACAAGGCTTTATTCTTCGTCGCCTCATCCGCAAAAACATCGTTATATAACCAGTGATAGGCCATCTCATAATCCCGTGGACTACCATAACCTTCACCGAATAAACGCACTAACATCATACGAGCGGGTAAGCTGCCACCCGCTGCAGCCGGCAGTAAATAGTTAACTGCACGGTCTTTATTACGAATAACAAATTTACCACTCTGGTAATACTCGGCAAGTTTTACCATAGCCTCGGGGCTGCCTTGCTCGGCCGAGTCCCGTAGCAAGTTCATGCCCTTCCCGGGATTTGCCTTCACACAGGCCCCATGATTAAGCATTTCGCCCCATAGGAACTGGTATAGCGGCTGTTTCAAGACTTCGGCACGCGCCTCTATGTCTTGAACTAGCTGGCAGTCATCACGCTTCACTTTCGCTAAGTATTGATTACTATTGATCAATTCAAGCAGCTGAGCTTGACTATAAATATCCACAGCCTGTGTTTCTGCAAAACACATTGAAGATACTAAGGGCAGTAGTGCAACTAATGCTGTACGTAGCATAACGACTCTCAATGACAATAGGGTGAATACTTGCATCGGCAGTATAACCTATTTCTTGAGCTTGAGCTGATTTCTTGAGCTAAACATCTAACCACAGAAACGAATAGAGAAAGGCATAAAGCAGCGGAGAAAAAGGCCGTGAAACACGGCCTTTTAAGTCTTAATTGAACGGACTCACTAAAATCATCGTCTCGTTACGGTCAGGACCCGTAGAGATAATATCGATAGGTGTTTCTAGCAACTCTTCAATACGCTTGATATAATTGATCGCTGCCTGTGGCAATTGATCAATCGACGTCGCACCAAAAGTCGACTCGCTCCAACCAGGCATAGTTTCATAAACAGGCGTAACCTGCTCATAACCTTCGGCTGCCAGTGGCGTAACCTTTGCAATAGTGCCATCAGGGTGTTGATAACCAACACAAATCTTCACTTCTTTCAGACCATCAAGAACGTCTAACTTAGTCAGGCAAAAACCACTGACGCTGTTGATTTGTACCGCGCGGCGCATTGCCACTGCATCCAACCAACCTGGACGACGCTTACGACCCGTAGTCGCACCAAACTCATGACCTTTAGTACCTAAATGATCGCCCACTTCACATAAAAGTTCAGTCGGGAAAGGACCTGCACCCACACGAGTGGTGTAAGCCTTCATAATACCTAGGACATAGTCTAAGTGACGTGGACCAAAACCGCTGCCCGTCGCAACACCACCGGCAGTGGTATTTGAAGAGGTTACAAACGGATAAGTACCGTGGTCAATGTCTAGCAGCGTACCTTGCGCGCCTTCGAACAATATTGGCTCACCCGCTTTACGGGCGGTATCCAAGAGTTCAGTCACGTCAACACACATGCTCTTCAGATAATCGGCCATAGCCAATGCATCTGCTAGTGTCTGTTCGTAATCTACAGCTTCAACCTGATAATATTCTGTCAGCATAAAGTTATGATATTTCATCACTTCTTTCAGCTTTTCAGCAAATAGCTCTGCGTTGAACAGATCGCCTACACGTAGACCGCGGCGGGAGATCTTATCTTCATAGGCAGGTCCAATACCACGGCCAGTTGTACCAATAGCTTTGTTACCGCGGGCTTTTTCACGGGCGATATCGAGGGCACAGTGGAAAGGTAGGATCAGCGGGCATGCTTCAGAAATCAGCAGACGTTCCTCAACGGGAATGCCGCGCTCTTTGAGCATGTTGATCTCTTTCATCAGGGCATCGGGGGCAACCACCACGCCGTTACCAATAATGCATTTCACATTATTGCGTAAAATACCCGATGGGATCAGATGAAGTACGGTTTTGTCGCCATTAATAACTAAAGTATGACCCGCATTGTGGCCACCTTGATAGCGAACTACATATTTTGCCTGTTCTGTTAGAAGGTCGACAATCTTACCTTTTCCTTCGTCACCCCATTGGGTACCGAGAACAACTACGTTTTTGCCCATTGTTTGCTGCAAGGTTGTGGTTAAAAAAGAATTCTAACAGATTTTAACGGCCAAGTGGTAAGGCATTTATGAAAAAATAATCAAAATAACGGCACCCGCCGTGACTAAAGCGCCGCCTATTCTGCGTAAAACTTGCTGATTTTGATTAGAAAGTTCATTCAGATAACGACGCCATTTATTGGGAAATAACAGCGGACCTACGCCCTCTAGGATCAACACCAATGCAACCGCCAGCATAAATAATTGAAATGTCATCTTCCCCTCGCAAGTTCTACTTTATTTTCCAAATGATAGCCAAATTCAGCCAATAAAAAACCCAGCATAAGCTGGGTTTTTTGATATTCCGAAAACGTATTAACGCTTAGAGAATTGTGGCTTACGACGTGCTTTACGTAGACCCACTTTCTTACGCTCAACTTTACGAGCGTCACGGGTAACGAAACCAGCAGAACGTAACGATGGACGCAGAGCTTCATCTAATTGCATCAGAGCACGGGTAATACCGTGACGGATTGCGCCTGCTTGGCCAGTGATACCACCGCCTTTAACAGTTACATAGATGTCCAGCTTGTCAGTCATTTCAACTAACTCTAATGGCTGACGAACAACCATACGAGCAGTTTCACGACCAAAATACTGATCCAAAGGACGTTGATTTACAACGATGTTTCCACTACCAGCTTTAGCGAATACGCGTGCTGTAGAGGTTTTGCGACGGCCAGTGCCGTAGTACTGAGTTGCAGCCATTTGCTTAATCCCGTTTAGATATCAAGAACTTGAGGTTGTTGTGCAGCGTGGTTATGTTCTGCGCCAGCGTAAACTTTCAGTTTACGGAACATGGCACGGCCCAGAGGACCTTTTGGTAACATACCCTTAACTGCCTTCTCGATGATCATTTCTGGCTTATGCGCTTGCAGCTTTTCAAAGCTGATTTGCTTAATGCCACCAGGGAAGCCTGAATGCGAGTAGTACGTTTTGCCTTTCGCTTTGTTACCAGTAACAGTAACTTTCTCAGCGTTGATAACGATGATGTAATCACCAGTGTCAACATGAGGAGTGTATTCTGGCTTATGCTTTCCGCGTAAACGGGTAGCAATTTCAGTAGCGATACGACCTAAAGTTTTGCCGTCTGCATCAACGACGAACCAGTCACGAGTTACAGTTTCTGGTGTAGCAGTAAAAGTCTTCATTATTACAAAAACCCAAAGTTAATTTTCTGTCTCACATGCTGTTTGCATTTGCAAACAACACAAAATTGCCTTTCGGTACCCCTTCGAGCACTTAATTCGGCTTACAACTTCCGCCCAATTGGCGGAGTAACGTGGGCAGGTGGCGGAGTATAGACAAAGCTGAGTTAAAAATCACCTGATTTTTTGCCAAACATTATAAAATTTCGCTCAATGTGGCCCGTCATCCGACGGATTAACAAGCCACTGGCGATTCGAGGAGGGAATGGTAAAAATGTATACCCTACAAGGTTAAGGTAGATGCTCGGTTTTTAAATAATCATGGGATTGCATTTCAATAAGACGTGAGCGGCAACGTCTAAATTCAAAACTCAACAATCCGTCGGCGTAGATGTCCTCCAGCGGCACTTGGGCCGATACAATCAGTTTGACATTGCGCTCGTAAAACTCATCCACCATGGCGAGAAAACGTCTGGCAATATCATCTCCCGTCAGAAAAGCGCCCATTTGCTCTATGCCACTTACAAGCACTGTATGATAAATCCGCGCTAACTCCATATAATCCCGCTGGCTACGCGGCCCATCACACAGAGCCCTAAAATCTGCGAGTAACACGCCCTGTGCTTGCTGACGTATTTGGATTTCACGCCCTTCAATTTCAATGGCTTCGGTTGATACTTCTGCCTCAGGCGCCAATTGTTCGAAATAATGCAGCAGGTTAGTATCGGCCTGCGCATCTAAGGGATAGTGATAAATCTCCGCCTGCTCTAATGTTCGTAGTCGATAGTCAATGCCAGAGTCCACATTTAACACTTCACAATGTTGATTAATCAAAGCGATTGCCGGTAAGAAACGAGCCCGCTGTAAGCCGTTTTTATATAAGTCATCGGGAATGATATTCGATGTGGCGACTAATACGACGCCCTCTTTAAATAGGGCCTGAAAGAGTGTGCCGAGTAACATCGCATCGGTAATATCGGAGACAAAAAACTCGTCAAAACAAATCACTCGATACTTGGCCGCCATCTGTTTAGCAATGACTAATAAGGGATCCCTTGTGCCTTTGAGGCTATCTAAATCTAAGTGCAACTGGTGCATAAAGCGATGAAAGTGTGCCCGCAATTTTTTATCGCCAGGCAGTGCATCATAAAAGGTATCCATCAGATAGGTTTTACCGCGCCCCACTCCGCCCCAAAGATACAGACCTTTAGTTGCAGCAGGTGCTGATGTTAATCCTATTGCCGTAAACAACTTAGTGATGACTGAACTGGGTTCCTCTGCGGCGGTCAAATCCTCATAGACTCGTTGCAATGCCTTAACGGCAATTTCTTGAGCCGGATCATGGGAAAAACCATCTCGGGTAAGATCTCTTTGATAATGCAGCCAAGGGCTTAACTGAGGCACTTTTTAATTCTCTTATATCCTTTAATAAAACTGTGACGATATTAGCACGGCAAATGTGACGCAGGATATATTAATGCCGCATTGGGCAAACAAGGCAAATGCCCTATTTCTTTAAAACCCAGCCCCATAGCCATAGTCTGTGTTATAACCCTTTAGGCAATAGCTCGCTATTTGACTTTTTGGTCTTGAAAAATACGCTAAGCGTCCATAATTTTCACTTCAGTTACATTCAAGGAAGAGCCGATAAAATAGTCATAAAGAAATTAACCTTTGTTAATATTGATGAACTTTTTCAAATAGGTGCGTGTCCGAATGGTTACCTAGGCAAATAGCCGGTACCGATACAGATTTGATCTGGTGCGCACTCTATAACGACACATTACATCCAGATCCTTGATCCCTTATTTGGAGTTATGAATAGATGAAAACAAAACTATCTGTACTTTCAGCCGCAATGTTAGCCGCTACCTTGACTATAATGCCTGCCATCTCACAGGCCGCAATTCCACAGTCTGTTGAGGGACAACCTATTCCAAGCCTAGCGCCCATGTTGGAGCGCACTACTCCCGCGGTGGTTTCTGTGGCAGTGACAGGCACCCATGTGTCTAAGCAACGTGTTCCCGATGTATTCCGCTATTTCTTCGGCCCCAATGCGCCACAGGAGCAAGTGCAAGAACGCCCCTTTAGAGGCTTAGGCTCAGGGGTGATTATTGATGCTGAGAAAGGCTATATAGTCACCAATAATCACGTGATTGATGGCGCCGATGATATTCAAGTCGGGCTGCACGATGGCCGAGAAGTTAAAGCAAAACTTATTGGTACTGATTCAGAGTCTGATATCGCGTTACTGCAAATTGAGGCCAAAAACCTTGTTGCTATTAAGTCTTCTAACTCAGATGACTTGCGTGTCGGCGACTTTGCCGTTGCCATTGGTAATCCCTTCGGTTTAGGGCAAACAGTCACATCCGGTATCGTCAGCGCCTTAGGTCGAAGTGGCCTAGGCATTGAAATGCTCGAAAACTTTATCCAGACAGACGCCGCTATTAACAGCGGTAACTCCGGCGGTGCACTCGTTAACTTAAACGGGGAATTGATTGGAATTAACACCGCAATCGTTGCGCCGGGCGGTGGTAACGTCGGTATTGGCTTTGCGATCCCCGCCAATATGGTGAAAAACTTGGTTGCACAGATTGCCGAACACGGTGAAGTACGCCGCGGCGTGCTGGGGATTTCAGGACGCGACCTCGATAGCCAGCTCGCACAGGGGTTTGGTTTAGATACCCAGCACGGTGGCTTTGTTAATGAAGTCACCGCGGGCAGCGCTGCGGAAAAAGCTGGCATTAAAGCGGGCGATATTATCGTCAGTGTCGATGGTCGTGCGATTAAGTCGTTCCAAGAACTACGCGCTAAAGTCGCTACTATGGGCGCTGGCGCTAAGGTTGAGTTAGGGCTGATCCGCGATGGCGACACTAAAACGGTTAAAGTGACCTTAGGCGAAGCCAGCCAAACCACAGAGGCTGCCGCTGGCGCAGTTCACCCAATGCTGCAGGGAGCTTCATTAGAAAACTCAGCTAAGGGCATTGAAATTACCGAAGTGGCGCAAGGTTCACCCGCGGCCATGAGTGGCTTACAAAAAGGCGATGTGATTGTGGGAATTAACCGTTCTGCGGTGAAAGATCTTAAGTCACTCAAAGCACAACTTAAGGATCAAGAAGGAGCGGTAGCGCTGAAGATCCTTCGCAATAAGAGCATGTTGTACTTAGTTTTACGTTAATCGACGCTCGTGTCTGAAATTTCAGCAATTTTTCAGACTCAGATCAGCATAGGGAACACTCGTTCCCTATGCTTCGCGCGGTTAACCATGTTAATCTAACTCACCTTTTTCAATATTTATCCTGCCATGACAATAAAAGACACCCTGTTATATCTAGGTAAAGCCATCCTTTTCGGTCTTATCATGGCGGCAATGTTCTTATTGGTCACCCGTTATTTCGATAATCAACACCTTGGTAATAGTCTGCTTCAGCCCCGAGCGAATAACACAGTCGAGCTATCCTTTGCCAAGGCCGTGCGCCGCGCAGCCCCTGCCGTTGTCAATATTTACAGCCTCAGCATAGATCAGAGTCGCCCACTCAATTCGGGTTCACTCCAAGGTCTAGGTTCTGGGGTGATAATGAGCAAAGAAGGCTATATTCTCACGAATTATCATGTAATTAAAAAAGCCGATGAAATTGTGGTCGCCCTGCAGGACGGCCGTAAATTTACCTCTGAAGTGGTGGGTTTCGATCCTGAAACCGATCTCTCCGTCCTTAAAATCGAAGGCGATAACTTACCGATTGTCCCCGTTAATTTAGATAGCCCACCTCAGGTCGGTGACGTGGTGCTCGCCATTGGCAACCCCTACAATTTAGGCCAAACCATTACCCAAGGTATTATTAGTGCCACCGGCCGTAACGGTTTAAGTTCGGGTTATTTAGACTTCCTGCAAACCGATGCCGCGATTAACGCGGGCAATTCCGGCGGCGCCTTAATCGACACCAACGGTAGTCTGATTGGGATTAACACCGCCGCATTCCAAATAGGTGAAGAAGGCGGTGGCCACGGCATTAACTTCGCTATCCCGATAAAATTGGCCCACAGTATTATGGGCAAGTTGATTAAGAACGGCCGCGTGATCCGCGGAGCATTAGGGATTTCCGGCGAGCCGATTAACCCTGTAGTAGCACAAATTCTAAATCTGCCCGATTTGCGGGGGGTATTAGTCACAGGAGTCGACCCTAACGGCCCTGCGGCACGGGCCCAGTTAATGCCAAGGGATGTGATTATTAAATATGATGGCGAAGATGTTCCCGGCGTCGAGATGCTGATGGACCGCATCGCAGAAACCACCCCAGGTAAAAAGGTGATGATGACGGTCATCCGCCAAGGTAAACCGCAAGAATTACCGGTCATTATTGATGAAAAGGTTGTGGTTGATAATTAAGCTCAGTAACTGACCTTGTTAACCTCAGAATGAGGAATGTATAAAACCTCATTCTGAGTCATTCTAAAATCACCTATTACCCCATCCCTCAAATGGCGGAGCTAAAATAGCACTGTAATTTCTAGCTTACTTTTGCCCCAAAACAAGTTGGCTGAATCGGATATTGCGTTATATGCATTGCCACTGTTCCCCCAGTGACACGCCGTGAATATATCCCTATAGGCTCGACGGCGGCATCCATGCCGCCAACGGTCACTGTTGTAACAGTGGCAATCTTAACAACTATTGAACTGTTCATCAGGCTAAAAGTTTTTTGCCCCATTGTGTGTTTAGGCTCATTAGCTCAAACGAAAATGCCCACTCATGTTGCCCGACAAATTCTCATATATCAGCCTATGTTTGTCCCTACTGTAAAGCGGCTAACTATGGGTATACAGTCGTATTTAAATTTAGTTATTGGGGAGTGATTTGAAGACAATATCAGTGCGCATTAATTACATCCGCAATAAATAAAATTCTATCAAATCAATTAACTATAGTAGCTGACTTTTAGTTAATAGGTTTGGAAAACGCGCATGCGCGTTTTTCCAGATGGTATATTTAATAGAATGCTGATAAGTTCTTTGCATACAGATAGTTAACTGTGCGCGTTTTCACTGGTCTAACGAGGTAAACGCGCATGCGCATGAATAAAATGTTATGCACATGTGGTGCTATGAGCAACTACCTTAAAATTGAAAGAATTCCCTGCGAAGAGCCATACCATGTTCAGCTGGCATGGAGCGTTTCGAATGGAAATTTGTACTCGACCTTTGAGTACTACGACAACGCAGAATCACTAAAAGTAATTGGTAGCAGGCTTGAGGATTTCCCTCGCCACGTCGGTGATGATTTTCTCTACGAAATTGGCTCTGAACGACCTGAAGATCGCTTTGCGTATTATTTTCGATTGCGGGCCTTCACCACTAACTCACGCGGCGGTTCAGCAATACAAATAAGGTTCTGTAACAACAGAGAATTACCTTACCGTGAAATATCCGAATTTTGCATACAGGCAGAACCGGCGTCTATTAACAGGCTTGGCAGACTATTTTTGGAGTTCTCGAAACTTGAAAAAGAATACATGGAGTGGTCTGACCTTGAGTCCTTTATTGGCAGCAAGCAAGAGCATGCATAACAAATAAGGATAGGCCGCGCATAGCCGCGACCTTATCCCAAGTGTTGAACAAGCCCGATGCTGGTTGTTGACACTTTATTATGCAAATAGCGGATTGAGAATTTGTGCTGGCGAAGGTCTTATTTTCAAAGAGACTTTTATGCAGACATGACCCGCCCTTAGCGAA
>NZ_JAKUKD010000014.1:0-69409 GCF_024197625.1 Shewanella sp. KJ2020
GCCCTGCTCACTGAGACGTTAGGGTTGTTCCTTGAAAATGGCAGTTATGATTTGCACATGCGTCAACTCAAGCGACTTTATCACTCTCAAATCGAGACCGTCAGAGCATGCATCGCTGAACACTTTCCCATAGGTACTCGTATCAGTCAGCCTCAATGCGGATTTATTCTATGGATAGAACTTCCCAATGCCTTTGACAGTTTATCCTTCTTCCATCAGGCATTAGACGAAAAATTACTGTGTATGCCCGGACCATTATGCTCTGGTAACAAACAACTGAATCACTGTTTACGTCTTGCGGTCTGTTTTGAGCTTGATGAAAAACGTCTTAATGGAATCGCCAAACTTGGACAACTCATTTGTCGATCATTAGCGCCGTATATTTAGGTACTAACAGATTTATACATTACTAAAATTTGGGCTTCTTAAGACCACTAGTTTCAACAGCCTGGCCCCCACTGACTCATAATGGGGCAATACCTTTTTAGCTGAACGAACAGCGAAAGGGTTAGTGAGGATTGGCATTGTTGCACCAGTGACCGTTGGCGACATGGATGTCGCCGTCGAGCCTATATGGATATATTCACGGCGTGTCACTGGGGAAGCAATGACAATTAATGCGTAATGCGCGTAGCTCAACTGTCCTGCTTTGGGGCATTTTCGATTTAGAAATGGCAGCGTACCGGTGTTATCGCCGCCATTTTAGTATGATACTTTAATACACAGGAAGAGACTTTATTGCTCTCCCACAGCGTATCCTATTGGACACCCTTAAAACACTAAGGCTTGTTCAAGATCGTCAATCAAATCTTGAGGATCTTCGACGCCAATGCTCAATCTAATCAGGTTGTCATTCACCCCTGAAGCTAGCCGGCTTGCAGCATCCATAGCGGCATGGGTGGTACTTGCAGGGTGACAGGCAAGGCTTTCTAAGTCACCTAAACTGACCGCTTGCGTAAATAAATTTAAGCGATCTAAAAACTGTGCGGCTTGATTAAAGCCCCCTTCAAGCTCAATACTCACCATACCGCCAAAGGCGTTGATTGTTTCACTCAGAACTTGATGACCTTGATCCTCTGCTAGCCCTGGGTAATAGACTTTTGCAACGCTCGGATGAATTGAAAGAAAAGTGGCGACCTTAGCCGCACCCGCAAGATGTGCATCCATTCTGAGTGCTAAGGTACGTAAACCGCGCTGTAATAAATAGGCTTCCTGTGGCCCAATCGCGGCGCCGATATGTTTAAGTGCTATAGTACGAATAGGTTGCATTAATGCCTTTGGTCCAGCGACAACTCCCGCGATCAAATCGCCATGGCCACTTAAATACTTAGTGGCACTGTGCATCACGATATCAATGCCATGTTCCAGCGGTTTGAATAAATAAGGGGTTAAAAACGTATTATCACAAATGGTTATAGCTCCCACTTTTTCGGCAGCAAGCTTAACCTTACGGTAGTCACTGACTTTTAAAGTAGGATTGGTAATGGGCTCAAATAAAATAATTTTTGTTTCGGCGGTAATCTCTGCCAATAAATAATCATCGTTTTGATAACGGCGCACGGTAATACCCGCGCGAGTTAATGTTTGGATTAAAAATGCCGCAGTGCCACCATATACGGGGTCGATAAATGCGATTTCATCACCTTGACTGGCTAAGGCATAGAAAATACTGCTTATTGCCGCCATTCCACTCGCAACAACGAGTGCGTCATCTGCCCCTTCTAGTTGTGCTAATTGATATTCAAGCGCCTGCACTGTCGGATTCGCCATGCGACTGTAGATAAAGCCCGGTTGCTCACCTGCAAAACGGGCCCGACCATCCTCAGCACTACCGTAGGCGAAGGTGCTACTTTGATAGATAGGAGTTGTAAGAGCGCCCGTCGAGTTATCAGCGGCATGATGGGAGTGAAGTAATTTAGTTTTAAATTGCATAATAGATCCTAATAACCATTAAATAGCATGAGCGAATGAGGCGTAATGCGCTTGAGCAACGTCGGGATGAGAGCGTAAACGCCCTTTTAATACGTTCTGACCCACTTGGTGGAAGAGCGGATTTAATGGATCGCTTGCTGGTCCTTGAGCTTGGTTCGCCAGATGTTTTGGCAAAGGCAACAAAGGGACTGTCGCATTCAACTGCGCTGCCATAAAAAAAGCGCACGAGTAGCGCTCGATCCCTGCAGGCGGGCTAGTCACCCTATGGTTTGTTGCCTTTAAATATCCATTTGAAGCCAACTCAAGTAATTCACCTATATTCACCACAAAGGCGTCTTCTAATGGCGGTATGCTTAACCAACCGTTGTCAGTCTGAACCTCTAAACCGGATTGCTTATCTTGCAGCACTAAGGTCAAATAGCCAGGATCTTTGTGTGCACCTACCCCTTGGCCTGAAGTCTGTCCATCCGCGCTGGGATAGCGAATAAGCTTCATATGTTGATAAGGACCCGCTTCAATCGTGGCATCAAAGGCGCTTTCAGGTTGCTCTAGCGCAACAGCAAAAGCTTTCAAAAGAGTGACACTGATATCCGCTAAATCCTGTTGCCATGCCAATAAAGTCGATTTCATCTGTGGTAATTGTGACGGCCATTGATTAGGTCCCTGTAGCTGCCACCATATAGGCACATCTGACTGCTGAGGGTTAGCCACTTCTTCTTGCATGATATCAAACTGTTCCCGCAAATCCGGTTTCCCTAAGGTTAATTCACCTTGCAAACGGGTATAACCACGAAAATGCGGTGTATTAGCCATTTTCACCGCAAGTTTATCTTCGACGGGCAGCGCAAAGAAATCAGCCGCTAACTGAAGTACTTGCTGCTGTCTAGCAAGCTCAATACCGTGACCTGTGAGATAGAAAAAACCTATTCTTCTGGCGGCATCGGCAAGCTTAGTAATAAAAGCATTACGACGTTGTCCGCCGGCATGCCAATCACTTAAATTCAATATCGGTAATTGTTCCATCAATGACTCCCATTTACGCATTGTCTGAGCCGGATTCTATGTCTTTATGAGTCGATGGATAACGAATTAATAACTATTTAATATATTAAATGGCAATAATAGACTATTTGGATATATAGACATCTAGGTGTCTATACTTCTACTGCTTTGCATCTTGGTAAAAAAGTACAGCTAAATGCACGATGAATTGATATTTCTATACGAATCGCTACTAGTCAAAAGGACCATTCTTGCAAAGAAGAGGGATGGCTTGTTCAGCGGTTTTGATACGAACTTTAAATATTTGCCTTACAAATATTTATCCGAAACCAATGAATTAGAGTAAAAAATCTAACGAGCTTTTGTCCAAAAAACGAGTCACATATCTACTTTAAAACAAACAGGCTACACCGATGTTAAGCAGGTGGAAGCGATACGACCGTCCGCTCCATGGGCAGCATTCAGGGAGGGGCTTGCTGCGTGTCGGAGAGTGAACACCATGGCAAGCCTGAGTTAGTGGATATCAGCGAAGAATATGCGTGGTCAGTGTAAACTAATCTGGTTGCCATAACTTTGCTAATGCTATTACTCATTTTAAGTACATTAAATCTTAACGTCTTTTTTTCAAGAAGTGAGTTTGAAACCGATCAAACGTTATTTTGCTATTACCCTTACGGGCAAACTTTATTGTCTCATTTTGCTCTTACGGGCAAACACTATTGTCACTACACAAGTCTGTTTGGGAACAATAAAGTTTGAAGAAATATTTAGAAAAATTAAATGAACTAGAAATCGCTTGTCATAACAATTTTAAGCATGACTCAGATGAACATTGGGTTGATGAAGAATACGTCCGTATAAGAGTTGATGCTCTCAAGTTGTTAAGTAGCGCAAGCAAAGAGTTAGAAGTGAATGAACTTACTAGTTTTAGATTGAAAATAGTACAGTTCTTTTGTGCCAATATGGGATGTCATTTAGATATTAAAGTGCTTGAATCTGAAGATGCAAATGTACTGTCGCAAAATGAGATCGAATTTATATTGGGAAATTCTCAGTTAGCGCGGTGGAATACGTAAATTTAAGTTTGTTTTCTGCACATAACAAATAAGGATAGGCCGCGCATAGCCGCGACCTTATCCCAAGTGTTGAACAAGCCCGATGCTGGTTGTTGACACTTTATTATGCAAATAGCGGATTGAGAATTTGTGCTGGCGAAGGTCTTATTTTCAAAGAAACTTTTGTGCAGATATGACCCGCCCTTAGCGAACGAGCTAATATTTTTATCGCTTGTTCATCAAACCGTTATCTAGTCCTCATTCAGAGTGATTGACCCGTTATTCTTATACTTCTCGCTTTAAGCGGTGATGTTAGCGCCTGTCGGTCGATGACGCATATGAACGCTCATAAAATGCATAGCTTGATGGCAACAAGGGCAATAGCGCACGGCTAAGGCACGTTTGACCTCTGGTAATGCGGGGAAAGTGGCTCCTGCGACAGCCAACATCAGTTGGATTTGTTGCCGTAGCTTTTTGGCATTGCCTTGCAGTAAGCCATAGTCTCGTACTCGCCGTAATCCTTTGGGTAACACATGTTGTAATATCAACCACAGAAATTCGACCGCGGGCAAGCTGCGTACTTGTTGGCAGCGGCTCTGACTGTCTTGATAGCTAAAACTCACCTGATTATCGACATGACGACAAATACTGCTGTCGGGTAAAACGCCCCGATAAAGGTAGCGCGATAGATATTGCAGTGCAGGTTCGCCTTTACCTACGAACTGACAATCGACCACCCATTTCGACTGGGATTGATGTGGTAGGGTGAGTTGAAGCGTGTCACTCAGATAAGCCAGTAAACGTGCTCGCCACACCTTGGCAAGATTAAAGGCGTTAAATAAGTAATGGGTTTGACACTTACGCCATTGCCGCTTGCCTGAGTGGTAGCTCCCTGCTGGGATAATGAAGTGCAGATGTGGATGGTAGTCTCTGCGTCGACTGTGAGTATGCAGTACGCCGGTGAAGCCGATGTCACCACTGAGCTTAGGGGAGCGTGCGGCAAAGTCTTTGAGTACACTCGCTGCCACGGTAAACATGGCGTGATAGAACGGCTCGGGTTGCGATTTCGCTATGGCTCTTAATTCAAACGGCAAGGTAAAGGTCACCATAAAATAATTCACCGGTAATAACTTAGCTTGTTGTTTACTCAGCCAGTCACATGTGGTGCCGTGTTGACACTGTGGGCAACTGCGATGACCGCAAGAGAGCGGAAACTCAAGCTGTTGCTCGCAGGTTTGACAACCCCAGCAGCTAACCCTCGCCGTGTTGCAACGACAGCTGAGCATGGCATGGATAGCAGCATGTATTTCTGGGGTGATTTGATGGGCATAACGCCGCCGAAAATCCGCCAGATGTTGGCGTAAAATATTGATAAACTGGCTCATAACCCACACTCCCACCTCAAGGCCAAGTCGTTGGTCAGTTGGTTAATTGCCTCACAGGTATTTTTACGGGTGATATCAGTGAGCCGCGTGTAACGGGCGGTGGTATTCAGGCTGTGATGGCCAAGCAGTGTTTGCACTGAGCGCAAATCGAGTCCTTGCTCCAGTAAATGGGTGGCATAACTGTGGCGTAGACTGTGCGGACTGATGGCTTTATGAATGTTGCACTCGGAAATGACTTGCTTCATGGCTTTTTGGAGCCCGCCTCTGTCCATGAGTGAATCAGGTTGATTATCTTTACCCGGAAATAGCCAACGAGGATGACGGTGGGTGCGCCAATAATAGCGTAAGGCTAACAAGGTGCGTTGAGGTAAAGGCACCAGTCTATCCTTGCCACCTTTAGCATCACGGATATGCACCTGCATGAGTCCTGCATCAATATCCCCGACCTGCAATGAAATCGCTTCACCAAGGCGCAATCCCATGCTGTACAGGGTTAAGAAACAAACCTGATAACGCAGTTGACGCGTGAGGCTGATAACTATCGCGACTTCGCAGGGCGTCAGGATATCGGGCAGGTGTTTCACCTGTGGAGGCTTAACAATATTAAGCCACTGCCAAGATTTATTGAGGACGTGAAAGTAGAAAAACTGCAAGCCGTTGCGGTCGAGTTTGACGGTGCTCCATGAATGTGAGGCAATTAAGTCGGCAAAATAGCGCTTTAAATCATCGGAGGTCAGGGTATCGGGGCAGCAGTCAAAATATGCCGCAATACGGCGTATAGCTCGGCTATAGGCATCAATGGTTGCAGGCCGCTTGCCTTGCAAGGTTAAGTTGGTAAGATGTTGTTCATAAAGTAAATCAAAGCGTTGTTGTTCGTGAATGTCCATGATGATACTCCTAGGTTTGCGACCGAAGCAGGTCGCGTCTAGCAAGTATTTAGGATGAGGGGCAAAAGGATGGTTTTATCTTGTTCCTGCCGCAAAGCGGCTTCGTTCAACAACTGGTTCAAGTAGTTCGCTTCGCTCACTCGGGACCGGCTAAAGCCGGCCCCTTAACCAAACGTTATGTTCATGAGGGTATATGGAAAATATTCTAGTTGCACTACTTAGCTCAATTAGTAGCGTTGGCTTAATAGCACTTCTAACTTATCTATGCCGTAATTGGCTGTTAGAAAGACTTAAAGCTTCCGTTAAGCATGAATATGATTTAAAACTTGAGAGTTACAAATCGCAAATCACAAGACGTGAGAAAGCATACGAAGAAATAATTGTGGCCCTATACGACATGATTAAATACTTCAGAGTGCATAAAGAAGATTATGGGCAAGGCACGGGTTTGTCTGAAGATAGAGAACGGGAATTACTTCAAGAGTATATAAGAGCCTCTTCATCATTAAATAAAGCTACTGACATTGGTGCGTTTTATATATCCACAACTGCAGTTACCCTTCTTCAAAAATTAAGAAACCGAGAGCAACTTGATTATTATAATGAGCCTAAATTCGAGTTTTATGAACAAGAGTATGAAGAGCACAAAGAAGCATTAAAGGAGCTTCTTGAAGAGGCAAGGTATGACCTTAAAAGAACATAACAAAACGCTCATACGGACCCAAAATGCTGTCACCTTTTTTGCAAAAAAACGCAAAAAAACTGCCATCACTTTTGGCCCCATAGCTTGGCGTTATCTCCATAGAAACTTTAATCCGAAACTCAATAATTAGAGTTGGGAATCTAACATGCTTTTGTCCCTTTGCTTTTTAGCTGAACAAATTGCGCGCAATAAAAAACCAGCACTTGGCTGGTTTTTTATTAGGAGCTAGTTCTAAGCAAATGTTATTGCACACGCTCTACATGCGCGCCCAATCCTTGGAATTTCTGCTCAATATGCTCGTAACCGCGATCTAAGTGATAGATACGATCGACGATAGTCTTGCCATCGGCCACAAGGCCCGCAATCACTAGACTTGCCGACGCGCGTAAATCGGTGGCCATCACCTGCGCACCGCTTAAAGACTCAATCCCTTGGATAATACAGGTATTGCCTTCAAGCTCCATGGTAGCACCCATACGGATAAGTTCTGGCACATGCATAAAGCGATTTTCGAAGATGGTTTCGGTAATGGTCGCCGTACCTTGTGCTAACGCATTGAGCACGCAGAACTGCGCCTGCATATCGGTTGGAAAACCGGGATAAGGCGCCGTCTTGATATTCACCGCCTTTGGACGCTTGCCTTCCATATCCAGCTCAATCCAATCTTCACCTGTAGTAATCTTAGCGCCCGCATCTTCAAGTTTTGCGATAACGGATTCTAATGAAGCTGGATCGGCTTTTAGGCAGCGAATACGACCACGAGTGACCGCAGCAGCAACCAGGAATGAACCAGTTTCGATACGATCGGGCATCACGCGATACTCACAGCCGTGCAAACGCTCAACCCCTTGAATACGTAAGGTTGCACTGCCTACACCAGTGATTTTTGCGCCCATGGCAATCAAGCAATTAGCGAGATCGATCACTTCAGGTTCGCGGGCCGCGTTTTCAATCACGGTTTCGCCATCGGCCAATGCCGCCGCCATTAGTAAGTTTTCGGTCGCGCCAACACTCACCATGTCCATGAAAATATGGGCGCCCTTTAAGCGACCATCGACACGGGCCTTGATATAACCTTCTTTCACTTCAATCTTGGCGCCCATCATTTCGAGGCCATGTAAGTGTAGGTTCACTGGGCGCGCGCCAATGGCGCAGCCGCCCGGTAATGAAACGTCAGCGGTACCATAACGAGCCAATAACGGCCCTAAGATCAAGATAGAAGCGCGCATGGTTTTCACTAGATCGTAGGGAGCGCAAAACTCATTCAGATTAGTGGTCGAAATGCGGATCTGTCCGTCACCAAGCTCGGTCACTTCGGCGCCCAAGCAGCGTAATAATTTACAGCTAGTGCTCACATCGCGCAGATTCGGCACATTGGAAACTACGAAGTCGGTTTCGGCCAATACGCCCGCCATCAAAATAGGCAGGGCCGCATTTTTGGCGCCAGAAATGATCACATCACCGGCAAGCGGAGGGCTTGCCTGAATTGTTAGTTTATCCACTTTTCCTCACTAGCTAGGCATGTTGAAAACTTTTTCGCGTTTCCATTGAGTCGGCGTGAAAGTTTTGATCGTTAATGCATGTAATTCACCGCTGGCAATGTGTGCCGTTAGCGGTGCATAAATGGCTTGTTGCTGTTTGACTCGGCTCATGCCATCGAAACATTCGCCCACGGCGATCACTTTATAATGGCTGCCATCGGAGCTAGCGTGAACTTCATCAAGCGCTAACGCATCACGTAAAATCTGTTCTATTAAGCTGCATTCCATAAATCTATTACCTTGTTTTCAAAGTGCTTCTTCGGTAAAAAAGCACTGTAAATCGTATAAATCAATTAGTTTTTTAAGCTGCTCCGAGGCGGAGTCAAGTGCCAGGGGCGAGTGATGGGCACGCACTAAGGCCAGCAAAAAAGCCACTCCAGCGCTATCACTATATTCAAGCTCTGACAAAGACAACACTTGCGTCTGTTTTTCAAGCAAACTTTGCCTCTGCGGCCACAGCGCTATCACTTGCGCCTGTGATAGGCGTCCTTTGAGATGACACACTCTGCCCTGCTGCACAAATTCAACCACGGCGATTACTTCCCTGATTTAGATTGTTTAACCACTTTTTCTTTAGTGCGCTCTTCAAGCATCTTAATCACGGGATCAATTCCCTGTTGGCGAATAAGGTTAGAGATTTCAGATTGCTTAGATGACAGCAAACTCACCCCTTCAGCCACTAAATCAAACGCTTTCCATGAGTCATCCTTCAAACGACGCACTTTAAACAATAACTTTATCGGTGGACGACCCGCTTCGATGATCTGCACGTTGACGTCGACAATTTTCTCGTTGCTAAAATCGACACCGGGTGAGAATTCCACTTTCTGATTAGTGTATTCGGTAAATGCCTGTGCGTAGGTAGTGATTAAATATCCTTCGAAGGCGGTGACGAATCGATTGCGTTGATCTTCGGTAGACTCCTTCAAATACTGACCTAATACTTTGTAAGAGGCATATTTATAGTCGACGTATGGCATTAATTCTTCGCGCACAATCACCTTTAGATGATCCGCGTCGGCATCGATTAGAGCCTTATCTTGATGGAAACGATCGAAGGTTTTATTCGCTGCGGCTTTCACCATGGCATAAGGATCCATAGTGTTAATCGTGGCATCGACCGCCATAGTATTGGTCGCGGTAAAAACCATCACTAACGGCAGTAAAAAGCGAGATAAGCTTTTAAACATAGTGGTAACCCCTATTTATCCTTTGAACCCATACTATATAAAAACTGACCAATCAGGTCTTCTAATACTAAGGCTGAGCGAGTATCGTCAATCTTATCGCCATCCTTAAGCATGCCCACATCGTCATCCATAAACCCAGGGGTTAACCCGAGGAATTGCTCTCCAAGTAAACCCGAAGTCAAAATAGCTAAACTACTGGTTTCTGGGAATTTATCGTAACGTTTGTCCATCACAATCGTCACTACAGCCACCAGTTTGACAGGATCAAGGTCAATATTACTCACCCGTCCAACCACAACCCCGCCCACTTTGACCGGAGAGCGCACTTTAAGGCCGCCAATATTAGTGAAATTGGCCGTTAAGGTGTAGCTACTATCACTGGTTTTCACCTCAATATTGGCGACGTTAAACACCAATACCAAGAAGGCGGCTAAACCTGTTAAGAGAAACATACCCACTAATAATTCAATTTTTCGTGTCAACATGCTCAGTTACCACTCTATTAATCCATTTAACCTGTGTCGAAATCCGCAGTGTTCCGTTAGCGGCCAAACATCAGGGCTGTCAGTAAAAAATCCAATGCCAAAACCGCAAGGCTTGATTGCACTACGGTCGATGTCGTTGCCCGGCTAATTCCTTCAGGATTAGGGATCACTTGATAACCACGATAAAGGGCAATCCAAGTGACCACTACGGCAAAAACACCACTCTTGATCAAGCAGTTAACTATATCTTTTTGCCATTCTACCGATGCCTGTAAAATCGACCAGAAGGCACCGTTATCTATCCCTTTCCATTCCACACCCACTAAATGGCCGCCATAGATACCTACAGCGGTAAACATCAAGGCTAACAGCGGCATACTGATCACCCCTGCCCAAAAGCGTGGCGCAATAATCTGTCTTAATGGGTCGATAGCCATCATTTCTAAACTTGAGAGCTGCTCGGTACTCTTCATTAAACCGATTTCTGCGGTTAATGCCGAACCCGCCCGTCCGGCAAATAACAATGCCGTGACCACGGGCCCAAGTTCACGCAACAAACTCAAAGCCACCATAGGCCCTAAGCTTTCCTCCGTCCCAAAACCGACTAAGATGTTGTAGCCTTGCAGCGCCAGCACCATGCCGATAAAGAGGCCCGAGACCACTATAATGACCATAGATTGCACGCCGACCACATAGATCTGACGCACCAATAATGGAAACCCTTTTCTCACCCTAGGCGAGCGGAAAATGGCTCCCCAAAGCATCATGCCTGCACGGCCAAAACCGAGCACTAGCTCAATCGCACCGCGACCTAAGTCGGCAATACTGTCTAATAACTTCACTTGCCAACTCCTTTTGCCATCAATTCTTGCTGATAATCCTTCGCCGGATAATGGAAAGGCACTGGGCCGTCGGGGGCGCCTTGAATAAACTGTTTGAGCTGCGGGTTATCCGCATATTTCAGCTGCTCAGGTGTCCCATGAGCGATAACCTTCTTATCTGCAACGACATAGACATAATCGGCAATCCCTAGCACTTCGTCCACATCGTGGGAAACCACTATCGAGGTGAGGTTTAGCGCATCGGATAATTCACGGATAAGCTTTACTAACACACCCATAGATATAGGATCTTGCCCTGCGAAAGGTTCATCATACATGACCATTTCCGGCTCAAGGGCGATAGCTCTAGCCAATGCTGCACGGCGCTGCATGCCGCCAGATAATTCACTAGGCATCATTTGCGCCGCCCCACGCAGCCCGACCGCCTCGAGTTTCATCAGCACAATAGTGCGAATAATTTCTTCGGGTAGGCCAGAGTGTTCACGCAGAGCGAAGGCCACGTTATCGAAGACATTGATATCGGTAAATAAAGCGCCACTTTGGAACAACATGCTCATGCGCTTACGTAATTCGAATAACTCGTTACGGCTCACGCCATGCACATCGTGACCATCAAACAATACTTGCCCATGGTCGGGGGTGAGCTGGCCACCGATTAACTTTAATAATGTGGTTTTACCAATACCGCTCGGCCCCATGATGGCGGTCACTTTGCCCCTAGGAATAGACAGGCTAATATCTTCATATATGACACGTTGGCCACGGCTAAACCCCAAATGACGGATCTCAACCAACGGCGTTTG
This sequence comes from Shewanella sp. KJ2020, assembly GCF_024197625.1. Lineage (NCBI taxonomy): Bacteria > Pseudomonadati > Pseudomonadota > Gammaproteobacteria > Alteromonadales > Shewanellaceae > Shewanella > Shewanella sp. KJ2020. The sequence goes on from NZ_JAKUKD010000014.1 coordinate 11,826, forward strand.
TTCTTGAGTCATGCTTGATTCCGATATTTGAAAAGAGGTGATCTGCGCCTTCCCGATGCAGACCAATCGAAGAGCCGCAAATTGTACGTAATTGCGCTTTAACCTACAACCGAATCGACACTATCGTCCTACGATACTTTCAATTTGCCTCATTTCCAGCGAAAATGCGCGCTAAGTTTCCGATCCCTCGGGGTAAAATGTTACTTAATGTTTTCCAGTGGGTTAGAAAATTGGTCATCGCCGTTTAATTCATCGCTAAATAGCACTTTATCCTGACCGGCGGCAAGGGATGCAAAACCTAACCCTAGCGGTCATATTCGAAGAGGCCACGGCAAGGCGACATGCCCTAAACATGATTTCATAGGCATAAAGGGTAAAGACGATGATACTGCTCAAGACATTGAGGCACTAAACAGGCTATTCTGAGCCATCAATGGGGCGACAAAGACAATGCAAGAAGAGAGATAGACATGGTAGACCAATCACAACTACGCCAGTGGGGCTGCAACGTTATCGACATTGAAAAGTCGGCCCTAGACAATCTATATCAGTACGTAGATTCCGCCGAATTTGCACAGGCGTGCGAACTGATCCTCAACTGTACTGGCAAAGTTATTGTTATGGGCATGGGCAAATCCGGCCATATTGGCAATAAAATTTCCGCCACCCTCGCCAGCACGGGGACGCCAGCCTTTTTTGTACATCCAGGGGAAGCCAGCCACGGCGATTTAGGCGTATTGTCCGACAACGATATTATTTTAGCGATTTCCAATTCAGGCGAATCGAGTGAAATCCTCACCTTAATGCCAGTGATCCAGCGCAAGGCCATCCCCGTCATCGCCATGACAGGTAAACCTGATTCCAATATGGCGCGCTTAGCTAAAATTCATTTATGTATTGAAGTGCCGGAAGAAGCCTGCCCACTCGGGCTTGCCCCAACATCGAGTACCACTGCAACCTTAGTGATGGGTGATGCTATCGCTATAGCCCTGCTTCAGGCCAAAGGCTTTACCCGGGAAGATTTTGCCATGTCCCATCCGGGTGGCGCGCTGGGGCGCAAATTGTTGTTAAAAGTCAGCGATGTGATGCACCGTGGTGACGACTTACCACTGGTTAATCACGATATTTGCATCACCGAAGCCCTATATGAAATCTCCAAAAAAGGCCTAGGAATGACGGCGATTATCGATGAACAACAGAAGTTGGTCGGGATTTTCACCGACGGTGATTTACGCCGAGTGATTGATGCACAAGTCAATCTGCGCACCACACCGATTGCCGATGTCATGACCCGAAACTGTGTCACAATTACCGACAACGTACTCGCGGCACAAGCACTGCAAGTGATGGATTCGAAAAATATCAACGGCCTGATAGTGATAGACAAAGACCACCATCCAATCGGTGCACTCAACATGCTCGACATGGTTAAAGCGGGAGTGATTTAATGCCACAACAAGGATTTTACGGCCCCATCAGCGATGATGTTTGGCAAAGGGCACAAAAGATTAAACTGCTCATCTGTGATGTCGATGGCGTGTTTTCCGATGGACGCATTTATTTAAGTAACTCGGGGGAAGAACTCAAAGCCTTTCATACCCGTGATGGTTACGGCGTGCGCTCACTGTTGACCAGCGGTTTCAACATAGCCGTGATCACGGGGCGTCAATCTAAAATTGTTGAAAACCGTATGACAGCGCTGGGCGTTACTCATATTTATCAAGGAGTTGATAATAAACTAGCCCCCTATGAAGAACTGTTATCACTCTATAATATCTCACCTGAAGAAGTTGCCTATATAGGTGATGATATTGTCGATTTGCCAGTGATGAATCTGGTGGGCCTAGCCGTCAGCGTCGCCGATGGTCATCCCTACGTACGTCAACACGCCCATTTTGTCACCAACCTCAATGGCGGTCACGGCGCACTCAGGGAATTAACCGACTTGCTGTTACTTAGCCAGAATAAGTTCACCACGGCACACGGGATGAGTATATGAGTCGTGTGACCCTCGCCATCATCGCCTTTTTTGGCACCGCACTTATCCTCTATTGGCAAGTGCAACAAAAGCGTGGGGGTGATACGGATGGCAGTTTGAGCAACACTGATAGACCCGATTACATTATCGAAGACCTACACAGTGTTGAATTTAACGATCAGGGCCAAGTGAATAGCCGTGTCACGGCGAAGCACATGGAGCACTATGAGCTAAAAAACCAAACCTTCTTCACGCAACCCGTATACCTTGTCTACCCCGACCAAGGTAAAGCACAATGGCAGGTCAGGGCAGATCAAGGCCGGCTCAATAAAAATACTGGCAAGGTTGTATTAGAAAATAATGTTATTATCGATGCCATTAACTCGCAGGAGCCGATACAGACCCTGTCCACCAGTTTTCTGGAACTCGATCTCAATACTATGATAATGACCTCGGACCGTATCATTTATGTCACAGGGAAAGATTTTCACATTCAAGGGCAAGGCCTTTATGCCGACCTAAACGCGCAGGAAGTGCAATTGACCAGTCAGGTAGTAGGAACCTATGAAGCAAAATAACGTATTACTTGCCAGCCTAATGCTAATAATCAGCATGGGCGCCTTCGCAAAAGTGGATGATCTAAAGCAGGAAGTGAAAATCAAGGCTGTGAGCCAAACCGCGGATATTAAAAACAACCAAATCATCTTCTTTGGCCCGGTAGAGGTCACCCAAGGCTCGATTAAAATCAATGCACAACAGCTGCGCGCATTTTCGGCAGAGGGTGAAAACAGTAAAATTTTGGTGGCTACGGGTAATCCTGCAACTTATACCCAAATTTTAGACGATGGTCGCCCCGCCTCCGCCAGCGCGAAAGAAATTCGCTACGAAATGGCGACTCGCACCCTAACGCTGACGGGTTCTGCTTCCCTAGATCAAGCGGGTAGCCAAGTGACGGGAAATCTCATCCGTTACAACATCACCCAGCAAAAACTGATCGCCGAAAGCACGGGCAGCGGCAATGATCGAGTGATCACTATCATCCAGCCCGAAAGCTATCAAGATGATGCCAAGCCAGAAACCCCGGCGGATAAACCTGTGAAGAAACAGCAGGATTCTAAATGACCCAGATCACCCTAAGAGCACAAAATCTGGCGAAGAGCTATAAGAGCCGCCAAGTCGTTAAGGATGTCAGCCTAACGGTCAAAACGGGTCAGGTCGTTGGCCTACTCGGCCCGAATGGTGCCGGCAAAACAACCACTTTCTACATGGTTGTCGGGCTAGTTAAAAGCGATAAGGGCCATATCTTTATCGACGATGACGATTTAACCGCCGACCCAATGCACCTGCGTGCCCGTAAAGGGATTGGTTACCTGCCACAGGAAGCCAGCATCTTTCGTAAACTCACAGTGCACGACAATATCATGGCGGTACTGCAAACCCGTAAAGAGCTAAAAGCTGAGCAGCGCGAGGAAGAATTGGAACACTTGCTCGAAGAGTTCCATATCACCCATATTCGCGATAGCCAGGGCATGTCCTTATCGGGCGGCGAACGTCGCCGCGTCGAAATTGCCCGCGCATTAGCCGCCAACCCTAAGTTTATTTTGCTCGATGAACCCTTTGCCGGCGTAGACCCTATTTCAGTTATCGATATTAAAAAAATTATCGAGCAACTTAAGAGCCGTGGGCTGGGTGTCTTGATCACCGACCACAATGTGCGCGAAACATTAGATGTATGTGAACATGCCTATATCGTGAGTCACGGAAACCTGATCGCCGAAGGCACACCCGCAGAGATCTTAGACAATCAGCAAGTTAGGGCTGTGTACTTAGGTGAACAATTCAGGCTATAGTTACTGAAATGGAGCCAATGACCATTAAATTTAACATCATCCGGCTCCCTTCATAATGATAACAAGCGACCTCATTCTAAAATAATAACCTAGGGATCAGCGGTAACATGAAAGCGTCACTCCAGCTCAAACTGGGTCAACAGTTAACTATGACGCCACAATTACAGCAGGCCATTCGTCTGTTGCAACTGTCGTCATTAGAACTGCAGCAAGAGATCCAGCAAGCCTTAGACTCTAATCCCCTTCTCGAGCTGGAAGAGGAACAATTTGACGCACCTAGCGAACGCAACCAGACCCTAGCCGATACCGATTTCAGCGAGTCCAGCACTCTGCCGCCCGAACAGGATAGCTCCACGGTCGACACGGCGGAATCTTTGACTAAAGAATCTATGCCGGACGAACTCCCCATGGATACCACTTGGGATGAAGTCTTTACCGCTTCACCGAACTCGGGTCCAGGTGGCAGTCGTGAAGACGATATGCCCTTCCAAGGTGAAACCAGCGAAGGCCTATACGAACATTTAGAATGGCAAAAGAACCTCACGCCCTTTTCTGAAACCGATTTAGCGATCGCCACCGCCATTATTGATGCCATCGACGATCAAGGTTATCTCACCCAAAGCACCGAAGATATTCTCGAAGCCATGGGCAATCCAGAAATTGAACTAGATGAAGTAGAGGCCGTGCTTAAACGCATTCAACACTTCGACCCCGTTGGCGTGGCCGCGAGGGATTTAAGCGAATGTCTGCTTATCCAGCTATCCCATTTTTCGCCCGATACACCGCATCTCGAAAATGCCCGCATGTTGATCAGAGATCATTTAGATCTGATCGCCGCCCGTGATTTTAGACTGTTAATGCGTAAGACAAGACTCAAAGAAGATGAATTAAGGGACGGCATTGCCCTGATCCAGACGCTCAACCCTCGTCCGGGTTTATTGATCACCCCAGTGGATGAAGAATATGTCATCCCCGATGTGTCAGTATCAAAGAAAAATGGCCGTTGGGTGGTGGAGCTAAACCCAGACTGCATGCCAAAAATCAATGTCAATCAGCAATATGCAGCTATGGCACGCAGCACTAAGAGCCAAGCCGATAGCCAGTTTATCCGCGGCCATCTGCAAGAGGCTAAATGGTTTATCAAGAGCTTAGAGAGCCGTAACGAGACCCTGCTCAAGGTGGCGAACTGTATCGTCCAATATCAGCAAGGTTTCTTCGAATACGGTGAAGAAGCGATGAAGCCAATGGTACTCAATGATATTGCCGAAGCCGTTGAAATGCATGAGTCCACCATTTCTCGGGTGACCACCCAAAAATACATGCATACCCCTAAGGGACTTTTTGAACTAAAATACTTCTTCTCAAGCCATGTCGGGACTGACGATGGCGGCGAGTGCTCATCCACCGCAATCAGGGCCTTCATCAAGAAACTGGTTGCCGCGGAAAACCAGAAAAAACCATTAAGCGACAGCAAGATGGCACAACTTCTGGCAGAACAGGGGATAAACGTAGCCCGCAGAACCATTGCGAAGTATCGAGAAGCTATGCTTATTCCCCCTTCTAATCAGCGTAAAAGTTTATAGCCTACAGTGGATATCGGAGGACGTTTCTATGCAAATAAACCTAAGTGGACACCATATAGAGATTACTGAATCGTTACGGGCATATGTAGAGGAAAAGTTTTCAAAACTTGAACGTCATTTCGAACAGATCAATAATGTGCACGTTGTGCTCAATGTTGAGAAAATGCAACAAATTGCCGAAGCGAGAATTAACCTCACCGGTGGTGAAGTTTTTGCAACTTCAGAGCATGCAGACATGTATGCTGCCATAGACGTCCTGATAGACAAACTTGACCGTCAGGTTATTAAACACAAAGAGAAGTTAACAAAACACTAACCATGGAACTTTGTACCATACTGCGGCCGGAGTGCACTACCTGCGCCACTCCGGGCAGTAAGAAAAAGGTACTGGAACTCATCAGTGACTTAGCCGCTGCCCAGTACCCTACCCTCTCATCTCAAGAGATATTCGAAAGCCTTGTGGCGCGCGAAAAGATGGGGAGCACAGGTATAGGTAACGGTATCGCCATTCCACATGGTCGATTAACCGATATAACACAACCCATTGCGATACTCGTAAAATGTGAGGAGCCGATAGCCTTCGATGCTATCGATAAGCAACCTGTCGATATTTTATTTGCATTGCTCGTACCTGCGGATCAATGTCAGCAGCATTTAAGCACTTTGTCCTGTATGGCCGAAAAGCTCAGCGACAAACAAGTATTGAAACAATTGCGCAAGACGCATGATGAAACGGAACTCTATCAGGTAATCACTGGATGAAACTGGTCATAGTGTCAGGGCGCTCGGGCTCAGGCAAATCTGTCGCACTAAGAGTGCTTGAAGATCTCGGCTACTATTGTGTTGATAATCTCCCCTTGCCTTTGATTGGCAGCCTGCTTGAACAGCTCAAGGGCAGTAACGATCTCGTCGCCATCAGTGTCGACGTGCGTAACCTGCCTGAGCAAGATAAAGTGCTGGTTAAACAGCTTGCCAATCTTCCCGAGGGCACGGAGCTAACCAGCTTCTTCCTCAATTCTAGCGATAAGATACTGCTTAAACGCTATAGCGAGACCCGCCGCTTACATCCTTTATCTAAGAGCCGTGTTTCACTGCAAGAAGCCATTAAGCTTGAAGGCAAACTGCTCGAACCCCTATCGCAGCAAATGGATCACTACATAGATACATCGAACTTGAATATCTATGAGTTAAGCGATCAGGTCAGGCAGATTTTGCTCGGCAGTGTCGATAAGGAATTAGTGATCAACTTCGAGTCCTTTGGTTTTAAGCACGGCATGCCCACCGAAGCCGACTTTATGTTCGATGTGCGCTTTCTGCCAAATCCCCATTGGGAACCGGAACTGCGCCCCCTCACTGGCTTAGATGAACCCGTCGCCGAGTTTTTAAATCGCCAGCCACTGGTCAATAAATTCATCTGGCAAATCGAGAACTTACTCGAAACTTGGTTACCCCACTTAGAGCGTAATAACCGTAGCTATCTGACCATAGCGATCGGCTGTACGGGTGGACAACACAGGTCGGTTTATGTCGCCGAGCAGCTCGCCAAACGTTTTAGCAATGGCAAACATAAAGTGAATGCGCGTCATCGAGAGTTGAGCCATGCCAAAGCTTGAGCGCCAAGTCACCATTTGCAATAAACTCGGTTTACACGCCCGCGCCGCCACTAAATTGGTGGTGCTGGCATCGGAGTTTGATGCGACTATCACGTTAATCCAAGGTGATAAACAGGCCTCAGCCGCCAGTGTACTGGGTTTATTGATGCTCGAAACCGGTAAGGGCAAAACCATTAAGCTGATTGCCGAAGGCCCAGATGCCGCGCCCGCCCTCGATGCCATTTGTGCGCTCATTGACGCTAAGTTTGACGAAGCTTGCTAACCCTAGAATTTAGGGGTTACTAGTAATATCTTAGCTTACATTTCATTTTTTATTTCAATGAGTTGAAATCAATTCTCACCAACTTCATTTGTCACTCGACCTTATCCATCCCGCTCAATTACAATATGATACTTTTGTTCTTTTACCAGATATCTGCTCAACATGGTTGAAGTTCCAAAACTGGTAGGCCACAGGTTCACAATGCAATGGAGGATAAATGCCCGTAGAAGCTTCTGACAGCCATCAAGTAGGGCAACGCCTCGACCAACTGAGTCAAGCTCTGAGTAGCGGTATGTTTGTCCATGTGCGGCAAATGCTGCAAAACATGGCCCCTTCCGATATCGCCCTTATCCTCGAATCTTCGCCCCCAAAGGCGAGGCAAGTGCTGTGGCAACTGATTGACCAAGAACTGTTAGGCGATATTCTCGATGAGTTGAGCGAAGAACTAAAAGATCCCTTGATCAGCGCCATGAGCCCAGAACGAGTCGCTAAGGCGACCGCCAGCATGGACACTGACGATCTCGCCTATATTCTGCGCAGTTTGCCAGACACTGTGTATAAGCAAGTGTTGCAATCCATGAGCCAGCAAAATCGTCAGCGTGTTGAACAAGCACTGTCTTACCCGGATGAAACCGCGGGCAGCCTAATGAACACAGATACTGTGACGCTCAGGCCCGATGTCAATATCGACGTTGTACTGCGTTATCTGCGCCAACGTGGCAGTCTGCCCGATACCACAGATACCTTATATGTCGTCAATAAACAGGACAAAGTGCTCGGCGGTGTTAGGCTTGCCGATCTGCTTACCTGCGATCCCAACACCCATATCAGCAGCATTATCGACACGGATATCGAGAGTATTCCCGTTAACATGCCCGACAGTGAAGTCGCGCAGTTGTTCGAACGCCATGACTGGGTTTCTGCGCCCGTGGTGGATAGCGAGGGCAAGTTACTCGGGCGTATCACTATTGACGACGTGGTCGATGTGATCCGTGAAGATGCCGAGCATTCCATGATGGGAATGGCGGGGATGGACGACGACGAGGACACCTTCGCCCCAGTGCTTAAAAGTACCTTTCGCCGCTCACTCTGGTTGACGATTAATCTGTTCGCCGCCCTGCTCGCCGCTTCGGTCAGTAATATGTTTGAGGGAACAATCGAGCAATTTGCCACCATCGCGATTTTAATGACCATAGTTCCAAGCATGGGTGGTGTGGCAGGCAATCAAACCCTCGCACTCGTTATCCGCGGTATTGCCCTTGGGCATATAGGCCAAAGTAACGCCCGCTGGCTGATCGGCAAAGAACTCGCCATTGGTTTCCTCAATGGTTTGATGTGGTCGATTCTGGTATTTATCGCGGTACTCTTCTGGAAGGATGACTTAGCACTCGCCAGCCTGATCGGTGGTGCCATGCTGATCAATATGACCATTGCTGGGCTTGCAGGCGCGAGTATTCCATTAATATTAAAACGACTTAAAATCGATCCTGCACTCGCTGGCGGCATGGTACTCACCACAGTCACCGATGTGATCGGCTTATTCGCCTTCCTCGGTTTAGCAACGCTGTACCTGATGAATTGATGCACTAATGCACTAATGCACTAATGCACTGATGCACTGATGCACTGATGCACTGATGCACTGATGCACTGATGCACTGACAATTTGAACTAATAACAAAAACGGCACCCTTTCGGTGCCGTTTTTTATCCCGCCGAAAACCGAAATAAAACTATTTTTTAGGGGGCTGAAAACCATAGCTGCTTAGAATCGCTTGACCTTTTGCGGAGAGAATAAACTCAGCTAACGGCGTAGCGGCAGTATTAGCACCTTGCAAAACCACTAATCCATAGTCGGCACCTACGGCGAGTTCCACCGGTAAGTCAATGATTTTTAGACTTGGTACTTCTTTTTTCGCCAACACGGCATTAGTGCAATAGGTTAAAAACACATCCGCTTGCTTGTTTTCCATCACCCAGCCATAGGGATTGCGATCCTTCGGTGGCTTAGCACTCTCAGGGCCGCCAGTCAGTTGTAATGCTTTAGTCTCTAACGCAGCTTTCGCATTGGGCTTTACCGCCTCAGCCTTAGCAAAAACGGCCCAGACATAGTCGCCCGCGGGATCGGCTTTCGGCGTTGAGGTGCCGACTTTGACCTTAGGATCTAACAAGGTATCGAGTAGCGTCGCACTCGTCACTTGAATATTGTCCTGGGCAATGGCGCAGAGTTGATTGCGGGCAAACATTTGCACCTTTTGCCCCTGACCCGAATCCACTAACGCCTGCGGATGTTTCATATTCGCCGAGGCAAAGATATCGACTTTTTCGCCCTCTTTAATTCGTGTTAACAGTAAGCCAGAAGGCGCATATTGCGCGGCAACACTCACCTGTGACTCGGCTTGATAAGCAGCAATAATATCCTTCATCGCCGCCTTTAAGCTGCCAGCGGCGCGCAGTTCAATAGGTGCGACTCCTGTGGTCACTTCGGTTTTCATCTGTGCTCCTTGCACTGCAGCAGCCATAATTACTGGGCTTAAACTCAAAGCTACTAACACATTTTTGCTTATCATAGGCATATTCTCCTCTGGACGGTAAATATCATTCGTGTGACTTATCCCCATACAGAACGTGAAATCGATAAAGGGATCAAGCTGAACTCACCCCAAGGCAAATCGCTGTGGTGTGATTGTGGTGTAGATCACCCAGAACACAGGTTAGAGAGGACAAATTGTCTAGCTAAAATCTGCGGGACACTTATGGCTAAAATCCCTAACACGGAAACAAAAAAGTCGCCCGCAGGCGACTTTTAGCAATAAGCATGATGATTAACAGGCTTACTAACCCGTTGGCGTTAATACGATTTCAACACGACGGTTTTGTGCACGGCCTTCGGCGCTCGCATTAGAGGCGATAGGGCTCGCTTCACCCATACCCTGCGACTTCACTCGAGCCGAAGCTACGCCTTTACCCATCAAGTAATTACCCACTTCACTCGCACGTACCTGCGACAGACGCAAGTTGTAAGAGTCCGAGCCACTGCTATCGGTATAACCTAATACGTTAAGTTGGGTCTTACTGTATTCCTTTGCCACCACGGCAACAGAATTTAGCACACGCTTAGCGCCATCACTTAGCTCGGTTTGATCTACACCAAAGGTCACTTCGTTGGGCATATTAAGAATAATATTGTCACCATTGCGGGTTACGCTTACGCCTGTTGATGCGAGTTGTTGGCGCAATTTCGTTTCTTGTACATCCATATAGTAACCAATGCCACCGCCAACGGCCGCACCAGATGCAGCGCCAATTAAGGCACCTTTGCCGCGGTCGCTCTTGCTAGAAGAAGCGACACCTACGGCCGCTCCGGCAACGGCGCCAATTAAGGCTCCTGTCGTCGCCTTAGCGGTTTGTTGTTCATTAGTATAGGGATTCACTGTTGTACAACCGGATACCAATAATCCACCGATAAGCGCCGCTATAGTGAGCTTAGTTGGTGTAAATGAACTGGCTTGAAAACGCTTCATCATTAATGACCTCATAACATGATTGATGACTGTGAATGTCCACAAAGAAGGTAAAAATTCACGACGAATGGCATAGATAAGCAATCACTGAACATTCAAAAAACGTAGTATATACCCAAGCGACCTGAAGATACGAGTTTCAGGTTGTTTGGGTATATAGGCATTCTCCTTAGAGACAATCATTAATCTCAGCCTGTAGCCGCTAATCGGTAATTTAGTCAGCAAAGATACAGGGATAACTCATAAAAGCCTCCATAAGCCGCACTGCCCCCTCCGCTTTGCTAAGCCCTGAAATAGTGCACTTTGCACCGTTTTTGACAAGCGCATAAAATAAAGCAGTTTTAAACAACATTACAAACAATTGATTTTTATGAATAAATAAAAAATTAGAATATTGGCACGAATTTTACATACTACTAAATAGGTAAGAGGAAGCGATAACCCTATCGCAGTTGTCTAGCGGTACGCTTAAATATGTTAATCAAGGAAAAATACCTCAGGTCTTAGGTTTAAATCTTAGATTTAGGTAATAGGTGTTGAGGAGGAAAGATGAAAAGCATGATGAAATTGATTGAACTGTGTCGCCATGAATGGATTTATCTACGCCACGTTGGCTATAGCCAGTGGGATTTAGAGCAGCGTCGTTAGTCACTAGGGAAACATCAACGCCATTAGATCGAATATCGTTAGAACGCAGTAAAGAGGGACAGCACATGGGAATTATCGACAATAGTCTCAAGCTCAATGTCATTTCCGAAGTGAAAGTGAAGGGACGTTTACTTTCGGATGTGGCTCGCCAATATGGAATTTCGGCTAAAGCCGTGTACCAGTGGGTAAGGGAAAGCGACTTACAACCACAGCAAAGAGAATGTGCTCTCATGGGTGAGATAGCCCAGCTGCAGAAAAAAATTAAACAGCTTAACAATGAATTACGCACCATAGGCTAATGTTTACATTCCTATGGGAGCCCAAATAGACAAGGCCGGACGCCGGACAGGATGGCATATCGCCCTGCTGATAACGCTAACGATATAAAAGATGTGCTAACAACAATAATAACAGCGCCCTTTTTCGTCCGGCCTTGTCATCCACATTAATTGCTAACCCAACCAAGGTTGGGAAGTCATTTAAGTGTTAATACGTTAAGTGTCGATACAAAGAGAGAAAGCCAAGGTTTTGGCAAGGCTTTAGAGGGAGTTATCTCCCCCAAGATCAAATATGTGAATTGTGCTCCCCCAAGTCACTAGCATATTACCCTCTTGGGTCTTGCCCTTTTATTCACGGGATCAATGAAGATCTAGCGCTATAGTGAGTGTGGCGCGCCAAGGAAGGCTGTGATTGGTGTTAATGGGAACAACCTATTTCAGTAAGATCCGAACGGCTAATAATCTTCATTCGCTTCTTGGATACGCATCTTGCGTTCCTGTGCTTCTTCATAAGCCGCTTGGATCTCTTCTAACACTGAACTGACATCCGCTTCGGCAAGCACCTCAGTAAACTCACCCTTGAGCAGGGTATCGGGTTTTAATTCACCCGCTTCAAACAGGGCCCACATCTCCTTGGCATACTGCGTCTTTAATAATTCGGGGGCGTACTGACCATAATACTGAGTCATATTATTGATATCTCTAGCTAACATCCATTTAGCATGATTATTAGCCGCCGCGTCGACCGCTTGGGGTAAATCGATGATCACCGGGCCTTCACTATCGACTAAGACGTTAAACTCAGACAAGTCACCGTGCACTAAACCCGCACAGAGCATACGTTTGACATAGGTCATCACAAGCGTGTGGTCGCGAACCGCTTTTTCGGCAGACAGGGTCACATCATTTAAACGGGGGGCCACATTGCCTTCGGCATCGGTGACTAACTCCATTAAGAGGACACCATCAAAACAGCCATAGGGTGTCGGCACCCGGACGCCTGCGTTAGCGAGCCGATATAGTGCATCGACCTCGGCGCTTTGCCAGGCTTCTTCCATTTGATCGCGACCAAATTTAGAGCCTTTTTCCATCGCACGGGCACGACGACTGTTACGGACTTTACGGCCTTCTTGATAAAGCACCGCCTGCTTAAAACTGCGTTTGTCCGCTTCTTTATAAACCTTGGCGCAGCGAATATCCTCGCCACTGCGTACCACGTACACAGTTGCCTCTTTACCGCTCATTAACTGGCTGATGACCTCATCGACCAGTCCTTCATCAACCAGAGGTTGGATTCGTTTCGGAGTTTTCATAGCGCCCTTATACCTTACTTAGGCTTGAGATGGAATACTGCGGACAAATCTTCATAAAAAAGCGGACTCCTAGCGAAAATAGGAAAAAATGATTAATTAAATTTAAGTAAAAACTAAAGCACCTAGAGCAACAACACAATAGCAGATTTATCTTGGTTTGAAGTCAACAAACATGCTGAAAATTAACCTTAAATTCTCCCATGCTTGCTTATAATTGACATAATCAAGTAGAAGTTCCCTCGATTCTCCAGTACCACCCCAAACACAGTCGTTAGACTAACAAAACCAACGCGAACGGGGCAATGGGGCTTACCGCCATAGCACGCATAGGGAATATACCGCACCTTATAATCACCTTGATGACGGACACTTACCTCGGCTCTGCTTTCATCGCTTGGCTTCACCTTCCCGAAGCATTATTCTGATCGCCTTTTATCCCTTGAGAGTATTGAATGCGTTATTTACAGTTGGCCCTGGCATTATCCGCCCTATCTTTAACCCAATGCACGAGTCTCTCACTCGAAGAATGTCGTAATAGTGATTGGTACACCCTCGGACTTGCGGACGGTAATCGTGGGGCTACGGCGACGCAGCTCAATCAATACCAAAAGGATTGCCACGAATTTAATCTCAAAGTGGATGCAACCCAGTGGCAACGGGGATACCAGCAAGGGCTCATTAATTATTGTCTCCCCGAAAATGGTTATCGCGTAGGGTTAGCGGGGGAACATTACTATGGGGTCTGTAGCAATAATCAATTTGTAGAACGCTATAACCAAGGGTATGAGCAATATTTAGTGAATAAACGCTTGGCCGAAATCGCCGAACGCTTATATGCCATCGACAGTGAAATCGGCAGTATTGATAACAAATTGAATAATCTCACCGACAAAGCCGCACTCTTAAAACAAAAAAATGTGCTGCTCAATGAAAAAAATCATCTGTTGGATGAAAAATTGCGCTTACGCCAAGGGGATATTCGCTTCGATTTTAGATTTTGAGTCTTAAAGCAGCCACAGCCAAACTCATCTATCTCACAAGGGCCCGCTCAGTTATACGGCGGGCATAACTAGGTTCGACTATTTAGCTTAGCATTAATCATACTGAGACTATGGACAAAATTAACGCTCTGCGCCTTAGTCGCGCGCAGGAAAAAGCCGTAATACAATAGGCTTGCACAGGTCCAAGCAACCGCGAGACTCCATAAATCATGGCTTAAAAAATGGGCGCCGCGCAGCTCCTGTGCCATCCCAAAAACCACCCCCAGTAGCAACCCAAACACTAACCCCACTTTGGCATAACGGGGGTGATATTGTTTCAATACATAATAGGTCGCAACCCAAGCAAAACCGCCACTCGAATGACCACCGGGAAAACATTGCCCAAACTCAGCCCCTTCGGGTAAACGGGCAAATAGGGAGAAGTGCATCAGCCGACCACCAAACTCCACCACATCCCATGGGCAGGTCATATGGGTTAGGTTCTTGCCGATACGCACTAATAATACGCTGGCAAGCACACTACAGAATAAATAGATCAATCCCTTGCGATAGGGGCGAATAGCATCGCGACGGAAACTAAAAACAATCCCTAACACTACAACTAGGGCCAGTAAGATCACTAAGTTACGTCCCGCTACATGCAGAAGATTTTCCATTATCCAATCGCCTCTTAATGGCCAAGAATCGACACCACCCTGCCACTGAAACAACATGCTCGCCATTTTTATATCGGCGTGAGTCCATTCAAGCCCAAAAATGATCACCGCAAAAACCAGAAGTGGGGTAAATAAATAGCCCTTAGCAAAGCGAAAAAACGTAATTTCACTATTATTTTTCAAATGGTTAATCACTACAAAACCCTATTATCTGAACATCTAGTACTAGGGTAATAGTGAATTCTTATCGAAAACTTAAGGCGTTTTACCATGTCAGCCCGACATCTGAGCCAACTTAATTTAGGTAAAAAATTCGAATCACTGACAAAAAGGCTATAGTTTATAAATAACATTGCGCCTCTAGGATTGAGCACCCATGCCTTACCATATCGCCCTTCAGCAATCTCAAAAAAAACGGATATTCGCCGACATTGCTATCGATACCGACGGAATCATAGTACCGCCAGCAATGCTCGAGAACTGGCAGCAAACCTTAGATTTACTCTCAGAAATAGTCGATACCCCCGCGGCACTTATCATGCGGGTACATCAATCCGATATAGAAGTCTTTGCCTCCAGCCATAGCCTAGGTAACCCCTATAAACCACATGATAAAGACAGTCTAGGCCATGGGCTCTACTGTGAAACAGTGATGAAAGAATGCAGAGAACTGCATATTCCTAATGCACTTAAAGATAAAAATTGGGATAAAAACCCTGATATTAAACTCGGCATGATCGCCTATTGTGGCCTGCCATTACGATGGCCCGACAACACCGCCTTTGGCACTATCTGCATGTTAGACAGCAAGGAGCATCACTACAGTAAACAGTTCCGTAGTTTGCTCAGCCGTTTTCAAAATGGGATTGAAGCTAACTTAGTCACGCTATTTCAACAGGCTAAACTACAAACCCATAATCAACAGCTCGAACATGTCGTCCAACAACGCACCCATGAACTGGCAGAGCTTAGCGTTAAACTTATCCGTGAAATCGAAACCCGTACTTCCACCGAAAGCTCCTTGGAATACCATAAAAGTTACGATCCACTGACGGGTCTACCAAACCGTATCACCTTGATTAATAACCTCTCGCTTATGCTTGAAGAAACTTATTCCAAGGAAAATATTTCTGTCCTCTACGTAGGATTACGCAATTTCAAATCGATCAACGACAGTTATGGCTACTTGATTGGCGATAAAATTCTCACCATTCTCAGCCAGCGTTTACAGCATTATGCCGATGAAAATACCTTTGTATCCCGCATCGCCGGCGCCGAATTTGTAATAGTTCAGTCCCACGCTTCACCACATACTGAGGTCAACAAACTGATCAATCAGATCATGAACTGCTGTAACACCCCTTTTGGCGTCGCAGATTTTGTGATCACTATCCCTTCAAGCATTGGCATAGCGCAGGCCCCCAGTGATGGGATAGATGCCGTGGTGTTATTGCAAAAAGCGGGGGCGGCGATGACAATCAGCAAAGCTGAAGGTTCTGCCTATAATTTTTTCAATCAAGATGTTCAATCGGCACTGCGCCAACGTTATCAACTCGAGTCGCACTTAATCGACGCCCTGAACAAAAATGAATTAAGCCTACATTATCAACCTTTTATCAATTTAAAGACCAAGACTGTGATCGGTGCCGAAGCCCTGCTGCGCTGGCATAATCCCATCCTTGGCAATGTCGCCCCCGACAGATTTATTGCCCTAGCAGAACGTAATGGCCAGATTATCGATATTGGCAACTTTGTACTACACACGGCCCTCTCCCAAGCCGCCAAATGGTGCAGAGCCCTCCAGCACGACTTTAAAATTGCCATTAACATCTCACCCATTCAGATGCGTAATCCCCGCTTTGTCGAGCATATCGCCGATCTGTTAGCACTGTATCAAATGCCCCCCACAGCCCTAGAGCTTGAAATCACCGAAGGCATGCTAATGCAGGACGAACACTTAGCCCACAATGCCATTCAAAAACTTCAAGCACTCGGTATCCGCATCTCCCTAGATGACTTTGGCACTGGCTATTCCTCCTTAAGTTATCTACAAAAATACTCCTTCGACACCTTAAAAATCGATCGCTGCTTTATCAATAAACTCGAAGAAAACGAACAAGATAGGGAGTTAACTAAGGCGATTATCGCCATTGGCAAGAAATTGAATTTAGAAGTAATAGCCGAAGGGGTAGAAACCCTAGAACAAGATGCCTTTATTCGTAATGAAGAATGCGATTTAGGCCAAGGCTACCTCTATGGAAAGCCCATTACCGCAAGACAGTTTGAACAGGAATTTATCCATAAAACTGAACATTAAAACGCGACTAAGCAATGTCGCATAAACAACCATTTCCACAGACTTTTATAACTCAAATGGGGAAATTAAAAGTGAGTTAGATTTTTAGCTCTAATCCTTGAGTTTCAGATTAAGATATCTATGGAGTAACGTTCGCCATAACTGGCATGGTTGGACATCACGGCGTACCCTGCCAATAGCCGACATCGATCCATTTTCCGAACTTGAAGCCAACTTCCTTGAAATGGGCCACTTGTGTCATTCCGAATTTTTCGTGGAGTGCGATGCTAGCTGGATTTGGTAATGCGATGCCACCAATGACCACGTGAAGTTTCTTGTTTCTGAGTTCCGAAAATAAAGCGGTGTAGAGGCCAGTGCCAAGCCCGGAACCGACGAAACTTGGAGCAAGATAGACGGTGCATTCGACGGAAAAGCGGTAGGCGCAGCGCCCCTTCCATTTCGTGGCGTAGGCATAGCCGACAACCTTTCCATCTTGCTCTGCAACCAGCCAAGGCAAAGAGGAGCTAACGACCTCGCCAATGCGGTCTGACATCTCCTTCGCGGAAACGACTTCTTCCTCAAAGGTGATCACGGTGTTCTGAATGTAGTAATTGTAAATGCCAACGATGGACTCAGCATCGTCTTCGGTCACGTGTCGTATCAAAGGACTCTCCATGATGTCCAACGTTTGATTAGTGCGCATGCGCATTTTGTCGAGATAATAGGAACCTATTATTCCCATGGTGCTCAATCCAACACATTGATACTAATTGCAAAAAATATATCACTCAAGAGTAAACGCGGAAAAGGTGATTGGGATTTCACAAATAAAGCAATAATGCGTTATATAAACACAGTTTCGTGGTGATTTGTATGCCGAGTCAGAATCTGGTCTTAGGGAAAATGTAACACTGCCATTCAGCATCAATAATGAGCCCCTCTAAATATCTGAGTGACGACAATGATAATCATGGGAGGGTATTGGGCTAAATGGCCGAGGTCACCAATTGAGCTTATTCAAACTCACAATGGGGTATTAGTTTTTTAGGACGCTTTATATATTAAGAACTTATCTAAATTTGGCATTGTTGCATCTGTGATCTTCTAAAACATGGATGATTAAAGCAGCGATCATCAACCTAGGTCGCTGCTTTACATCTCACTATAGGGATAGGGAAACGAGACTAGTCTGCTTTGATGACAGCTTGTGTCAGTATTTCTTGGTCATTTTTAAACACCACTAGCTCGCCTAGAGGACTATCGCTGCCGCCTAAGACGGTGACATAACAGTGATACTGGTATGGGCCGCTGCGAAATTGGAATGAATGATTCCCACCGCTACCGTCGAATACAAGTTTACCCTTGTTCAGCACTAGATCAGGCTTTTCGCTCAATGACTTACCCTTTGCCCAAGCGGCATAACGATATTGGTTGTTGCCCATATTATCGACACGAATAGTAAATTTAGCGGTCTGCCATGCTAACTCAGGGCTAACAAACTCACTCACACTCGCATGTAATGCCGTTTGTTGCTTGGCAATAAGCTCAGCTTTAAGTTTTGTCTCTACCGGTGTTTGAGCATTAATGCCAATAATCTTGCCATCAAAATCCAGCCACACCACTCCGCTGCCGAGCATAATCCCGCGCCAACCCATAGTCTGCCAATCGACGTCAGCCTTAGAATTGGCAATCTGCTCAAGCAGTTGTGAATCGAAGACTTGGTTGAAACGTGCAACCATTTCCTGCATATTTTGAATCGCGGAGATCGGATATTCACGTTTAAGTGGGTAAGCCACTCGCTTAGCAATGGCTTCTGGATCATTTGCCTTAGCCGCATCGATAATACCTTGTACCAGAGGAATATATTCCTGTGGCAATGCCTCATCGGCCGCGCGGACATGACTACTTAACCCCATAAAACCGGCTATTAAGGCCGCATAAAACGCCATTTTAATCAGCTTAATTTTATCTAAACTCGCTGATTTTATTCCCTTTACTGATAAGACAACTGACATCTTTATCCCTTTTATCCAAACGTTTCTGCTGAAATCAAAGGCCAAGAATAACATAGGTACACAGGACTCAAACCTTAAGATCTGCGCCAGACTAAGCCGTTAGCAAGAGATTGGAGTAAATCGCCAGCGCCACTGACATAAAGATAACGCCAATCGTCGCATCGATAATAGGTGTCAGTCGCTGCAATTTAAGTTGCACCTGCGCCTTAGATAACATCACAGCCACAAAGCCAAACCATGCTAGCGACAGCGATAACAACAAGATAGCGGCGGCGATTTTAGTGCTAATAGTAACGCTTGGGGTTATCAAAGCCGAAAACAGAGTTAAGAAAAACACTAATGCTTTGGGATTCAATAGATTAGTATAAAGCCCAGTCAAAAATCCTTGCCTGCGCGACATAGTGCCAGCTAAGCCACCAGCAACAGGTATAACACCTTCAGCCTCGGTAGTTTCAATAGCATTAATATTTGTCCCTACATGGGGTTTAACGCTTACTTTATGTTTAGCGAGTATTGCAAGACCGGCACGCAGGGCGCCAAAGCCCATCCAAGCTAAATAAGTTGCCCCCACAATTTGCACTAAGAGGTACAGAGTGTGCGAGCTCTTAATAAGCAGACTCACTCCCGTTAGGCTCAAAATCGTGTGGGCTAAAATGGCCACTGAAATCCCCACGGCCGCAGCAATCGCCGTGCTTCTGGGCTGCTGAGTGGCAATCTTCACCATAATGGCGAAATCGGGTCCGGGGCTGATCAAGGCAACCGTGTGGATCACGGCCAAGGTGAGTAATAAGGATAAATCCATAGAGATGCGGCTCCGCAAAAAGGGTTATTAACGATAACAGAGGCTGCCAGTATGGCCATGTGTCGCCGGGCTGAATTGTAATAAATTGCACAACTCTGTTTTATTCAAATCACCAGTCGTCGAAAAAACGGCGGAAGCTAGAGCATGCGCCGCTGAAATTGCACCGGCGATAATAGGTATGCCTGCTTAAAGGCTTTATTTAAATGGCTCTGATCGAAAAATCCGAATTGCTGCGCCACATCCGCCACTAACGCACCATGACTTAAGGACTTTTTCGCCAACTCTAAACGCACCCGCTTGAGATACGCATGGGGTGTCATCCCTGTTGCCTGTTTAAATTGCCGTAAAAACTGAAACTTACTTAAGTTCACGTCATTGGCTAAGGTTTCAAGTTGAGTATTATGCCAAGGTTCATCGTGAATTCGCTGTTTCACTAAGCTCACCTGCAACTGAGATAACCCCTGCGGTTGATTCGGTTTAGATATGCCAGATAAAACGCCGCTAGGGTAACGCTGCAGTAACAGATGAATAAAGTTCAATAGATGGGACTCACCCGCAAGTGCACTGCATTGGCCTTGAATTAATAACTCGTGTAGCTGAATAAAATATTGATAAAGCGTCGGATCATCCACCATAGGCGCGCTGAAAAAGTGCTCCTTGATACCCAGTTCTTGGCTGACTCCATTCATGTATTCCACGGGGATAGACATGACTTTCACCCGATAACCGTCGGCATCACGGCTCTGGCCATCGTGGGTTTCGTCGGGATTTAAGGTCGATAAACTGTGCTGACCGAGCTGATAACGGCTGCCCTTATTCACAAACTGCTGGGCACCTTGGGTAACGACACCTAAGTGATAATCCAGATGCACATGTTTATCGAAGCTGAAATGTGTGAATTCCGCCTGACTCAGTTCTATGCCTGATAAGCTGGGATGACGCCAATAGTTAATATTTTCAATGGGTACAATACTGCTCATCTGCTCAATTTGGGCCTTTATCATCCGCGAGTTTGCATTTCAGAATGATCATTCTAGCCGCCACAGCAAGGGCGAGAATAGTAAATAATTGCAGATAGGCCATTTAACCAACTTCGGCATTGAATACGGCTCAAAAAACAAAGCGCCCAGGGAGTTGGGCGCTTATTAGGTACAGATTTTTGCTCGGCAAGACCCCGAATAGCCTTAGGTTGAAGTAGCATGATTGCACCAAACTTGGCAGCATCTATTCTCCTTCCACAGTTAAACCATAGGAGAGGTAAATCTGCTTAATACGACCAGAGGCAACCATCTCAAGTAATGCCTTATTAAGTGCATCAAAAATGGCCAAATGGGGGGATTTATTGGACATACCAAAGTAATGCTCAATCCGATTCTGCTGCCTAAAATCGGCATAACTAAAACGCTCATATTCTAGCTTAGTGAGGACGCTCTCAATGGCGTCGCGATCGAGCACGGCCATAGTATCGAAACGCCCCATGATAAACATGCGAGCCATATTTTCATCATCGACTGACTCCACTTTATTCAGCGCCTGATCCCCATCAAAGCGCTCGAAATAAACCGTTCGCCGCTTAACCCCCACGGTAACCTTATATAAATCCTCATAGGATTTAATCCGCGCCTCTTCCCCAGTTTTTACAAGGAACAGAATATCCCGCTCCTGTATCGAAATAGGGCCAAGAAAATGAATAAATGCCTCTCGCTCTGGGGTCCGTATCGTGCGGGGCACTATATCGACCGTTCCCACCTGTAACTCATACAGACTGCGGGCAAAGGGGCGCGCGGCCCATTCGATGCGATATCCAATCTTAGCCGCCGCTTCTTCGAGAATATCCTTAACTGGCCCCGTCATCCGATTGTGTTGCTCGTCTAGCACCATTTCGGGCGGTCTATGCCGAAAATCGGCGCGCAGCACCTTAGGTAAGGGAGCCGAGAGTGCCTCCACCACAAAGAGTATGCTGACTAAACAGCCACAAACTAAGGTATGCCACAAAGGATTAATTGGGTGCACTAATTTAATGAACCTCTTATAAAACATACTGATACCACCTAAGTCTAGCATTGCTTTTAGCATAGTTCAGAACGCTTACATCAACACTCACCCACGGATTAAATCTATCTTATTGCGGATATTTAAGCTCAGAGCCAGACTCCCAGCACAGTATTAGGTTATCCCGCTCATACGACAATCATTCCAATGCCAAGCCCCACTATGGCTATAATCTATAGCTATACTGGATGGGATTAACTTAACCATATTTAGTGTTGATTAAAGAATCTATAGGGACTTTGATTCCATCGACAATAATCCCATTTAAGAACAAAAACATACTAGGCTTTAGTATGTTAAAAAAATAATCAATCTAAGGAACAGATGAAAATCCCCAAAGCTCTCTATGGCCACGGCCAACGCAGCTTATCTCCCACTCAATTGCCCCCTTGGACATGGCGGCAATGCTTAAATTACGGGGAGTCAGCATGAAAACCAAGTTTGCGCGCAACTTAGAGATCCTACGACAAAGAGCCCGTTCAACCGTTGCTAAGGTATTATTAATCATAGGGATGTTTGTTGGGATCTGCATCATTTTAGTCACCCTAGTATATCTTCAAGGTAATATTTTTGATGGTGTACGCACCTATGTCCGCGGTGAAGGACTATGGGCCAAGGCACAAAAAGATGCCATCTTCTACCTCACACATTATTCCCACGATAAAAACGAAGTGGACTATCAACGCTACCTCGCCGCCACTGACGTTATCATGGGCGATAGTCAGGCCCGCCAGGCCTTACGCTCAGTCCCCATCGATGAACAAGCCGCAAAACTCGGGTTTATCCAAGGCGGCAATGATGAGCGAGATACCGAGTCGCTGATCTGGTTTTTCCGCCACTTCCACTCCACCCCCCATATGCAAGAAGCCGTTAACGTGTGGCTCTTAGCCGACGAACGTTTCGAGTCCGTTATGGAACTCGCTGAAAATATACGTGATGAAATCAATCAGTTTGGTGGCAGGCCCGAAATCCTAAATCAGTATAGACAACAGCTGATTGAGGCCAATGAAGAGTTACTCCAACTCGAAATCACCTTCTCTGCGA
Organism: Shewanella sp. KJ2020; assembly: GCF_024197625.1. Classification (NCBI taxonomy): domain Bacteria; kingdom Pseudomonadati; phylum Pseudomonadota; class Gammaproteobacteria; order Alteromonadales; family Shewanellaceae; genus Shewanella; species Shewanella sp. KJ2020. The sequence continues at coordinate 34,741 of NZ_JAKUKD010000014.1, forward strand.
TCCTCAGCGAAGGTGCGCGCTGGGTAAAGCAAATGACCTGGTTGATTGGCCTTGGCGCGCTCTTGCTATTTATCGGCATGGTTATCTTCGCCAGTCGACAGATCATCCACAATATTGCTAAATCTGAACAACTGTTGTTTATGAGTGAATCTCGTTTTAACAGCCTTAAAAACTCTAACACTATTGGCATTGTTTCATGGCAGCTCGATGGCACCATTCAGGATGCTAATGATCACTTCCTCCAGATGCTCGATTTTGACCGTACGGACTTAACCTCAGGCTTAATCAATTGGCGCTCACTCACTCCGCCGGAATATGAAGCAAGAGATGCCATCGCCCTTGCCGAGTTGGCGCGATATGGCCACTGCCAACAGTATGAAAAGCAACTGTTCCGCAAGAGCGGCGCCTTAATCCCTGTGATGCTAGGGGCCAGTTTTTTAAATGGGAGTCAACAGGAAGGCGTGGCATATTTCATGGATTTAAGTGCCAGTAAACAGGCCGAAGATAAACTCAGGCTCGCAGCAACCGTATTCAATGCCAGTACCGATGGCATTATTATTACCGATCCACAGTTAAATATTATCTCGACCAATCAAGCTTTTACCGATATCACAGGCTTTACCCCACAACATCTACAGGGGGATGCAACGCGCTTTATCAATAGCGGACATGAAAATGAAGACGCTTATCAAGCTATGCTGAACCTGCTACAACAGGGCGAACAATGGCAAGGTGAAATCCTCAAGAAAACCCTATTGGGCGACAAACTTGCACTCAGTTTACGGATAAATACAGTACGTAATGATCAGCACCTGCTCACTCATTTTGTTATCGTCATTACCGATATTTCCGAGCGTAAGGCGGAGGAAGAATACCTGCGCCATATCGCCCACCACGACGCCCTCACCAATCTGCCCAATCGTGTCCTGTTCCACACTAAGCTCGAACAAGCCATAGTGCATGTCCAACGAACAAAAGGGATTTTTGCGGTGCTATTTTTGGACTTAGATAACTTTAAGCCAATAAATGATCAATTTGGTCACGATGTCGGCGACAGACTGCTACAGGAAGTGGCGAAACGGCTCTCCTCTGCCATTCGGCAAATTGATACCATCACCCGCCTCGGCGGTGATGAGTTTGTGATCCTCTTAGAACATTTACCCCATGCCGAAAACGTGCAGATATTACAGGAAAAAATTGTCCATGCAGTCACCAAGCCATACACCATTAGCGGCCACTTAATACATATAGGTGCCAGCATAGGCTCGGCGGTTTATCCTGAGGATGGCACAGATGTAAAAAGCCTGATCAATCATGCAGATCAGGCCATGTACTCGATGAAAAAAGCCAATAAAACACACCTGCAGAGCCTAGGTTAGGCCTTACTTGTGTGCGAGTTTGCGCCAACGCAGCCCATCGCGGATCACCTCATAGCCAGGGAACATAGCACTGATCACTAAGCCATAACTTAGCCATTGCTCTAACTGCAATACTGTAAACCGCCCCTGTAATTCAGTACCTTGGCTTTGTAATAGTGGTGAGCTAAAGGCCAGAAAGACTAAGAACGAGGCATAAGCAAAATTGATCCCCATATTTGCCAGTAACAATTCACTGGTCCACACTCGGCGGCGTAACTGCCACAGACTATTACCCATAGACAGCAGAATAATAGGGCTAAACCATTGCAGCCATTGCTGAGCATTGGCACTAAAAATCACAGTGCGTGCGGCTAATTGCTCGCTACTCATCCACACAGAACACCATATCACCAGCAGGAGGAAGAGATAGGTCGCCAGATCGGTAAATACATCACTTAAACTAATATGCTGCCAACCTGGGCCGACCTTTGGCAAATTCTGCGGCTGCCATTTTTGGCAATTACTGCCGGATAGCGGTTTTCCCTGTGCCGAAAAGCTCCAAAAAGACAAGCCAATCGCGGTAAAGGCAAGGCAGGCATCGCCGATAAAACCACTGGCGAGATGTTGGATAAATCTAAATAGGCTACCCTCTGCCGAGCCCAGCCATTGCGTCGTACCGCCCACCACCTGCAGCACAAACAACACGCCAAGCACCATAAACAGGGTATGTTTAAACAGCGGAATATCCTCAGAGGCGATAATAGGCACTGATGGAACAAATTGCTGTGCGACCTTACAGGGATGGCCCATTTGCTTTAGCACGGCGGCAACTTGTGACTCAGTTAATTCACCTTGTTCAGACAGTGCATCCAATTGATCACAGATATTGGCTTTTAATTCACGGCCAATTTCCTGACGTTTGTTCTCGGGCAATTCACGCTGCACCGCGGCGATATAGCGATCGACTAATTCCATATCAAATATCCTCTGCATTCTCGTCTAGGCTGTTTATATCTGAGCCATTAGTGTCAGCGCTTTGCTCTAACAAAAAAGCCAAGGCGCCATTAAGTTGCTGCCATTCATCGGTCAGTTGACTGAGCAACTCAGCCCCCAACGATGACAATTGGTAATAACGACGCTCACGCCCTTCGGCCTGGCGCCACTCACTATCCAACAATCCTTGATCGGCTAGGCGGCGTACTAAGGGATACAGCGTCCCTTCGTCAATATCGATACCGCCTTCCTGCAACTGTTTGCGGAGCGAATAACCGTAATGGGGTTGTTTTAATAATCCCAGTACCGCCAACACTAATACTCCACGGCGCAACTCGAGTCGCATTTTGACTAGCTGTGAACTTGTCATGGTCGAATTCCTATTCTTAACACTGTGTCACACACACTGTGCGCCACACAGCAAATACTATGCAGCACACAGTAAAATTGCAAGTTTTAATGCGCATTTTTTATTCAATTTGTTTAAAATAGATACAAATCATTGTTTGTATTGAATTTATTAAAATGCCAATATCTGCCACACACAACTCAAGTCGCCACGCCGTCATACACCCAAAGTAAATGACTTATAGGTAAGCAAAACTAAGATAAAAAATTGCAAAACTTCCTATGCTTGAGTAACTTAGCAGCCACTATTGAATTGCTGACTTATTAGCCTAAGATCGGCTGTATCTGTAAAACGGCATACATTAAGGACATAGAAAATGCTTATGGATAGAGGCGTGCTGGTACGCTGGAACGATGAAAAGGGATTTGGCTTTATTCAGCCCGATAAAAACACTGACCAAGATGTGTTTATCCATATTTCAGTGTTAAAAAAGATGGCGCGAAAGCCGAAAGTGGGCGACAGCATTTTGTACCAAATGGAAGTGCAACATGACGGTAAAAGAAAAGCCGTTATCGCCTCGATTGAAGGGGTGGCCGTCCTTGCCGCAAGTCCTATTTCACATCAAGAGTCACACCAAGATTCCCGCACTCACTCCCGCGAACGCTTTAATAATAAAGATAAAAACCATCAACATAGCTCACGAACATCCGCGATTAACACAATAGTCCCGCTGCTGATTATCATAGCAATAGGTGTTTTTGGCTTTAAAAAATACCAAGCATTTAATGAGGCCCCTGTCGTAAATGAAGCCCCAGTTCTCACCTATGATGAGATTGAACAGAGCCCCGTTTACCAAGAGAAGATTCCAGCCACACCTCAATTCCAATGTGAAACGGGCAAAACCCATTGCAGCCATATGCGCTCCTGCGCCGAAGCAACTTTTTACATTCAAAATTGCCCAAATACACAAATGGATGGTAACGGCGATGGCATTCCCTGCGAGCGTCAGTGGTGCGGTTAGCGATGCGACATATATCGATGAGCAGGTAGCAGGTAGCAGGTAGCAGGTAGCAGGTAGCAGGTAGCGAAATGATAAATAATCTAAAACAATGGCTAGGTCGTCTTACAGGCATACAGCAAATCGGAGTGATTGCTGCCAGTATCGGGCTTCTCATGCTTGGCTTATTTTATCTTGGTCAATTTATCGGTAGTAGCGTGGTAAAAATGGGCTGGCTTTAACCCTAAAAACACGCAAACTAACCCATGAATTTATATCCATAGCAACTTCAAAATGGCAACCATGCAAACTGATATCATCGAAATGAATTCACCTAAGATGCTTGAATCCTTGTTAACCGAGCATGCTGCGGTACTGTTGTTATTTGGCGCGCCGGACTGCGGTGTGTGCCAAACACTCAAACCGAGAATTGCTGAGATGATAGCGCAAGAGTTCCCGCAGATGCGGATGGCGTATGTCGATTGCCAAGCCCAAGCTGAGATAGCCGCAAGCCACAATGTCTTTACCCTACCCGTGGTGGAATGTGTGTTTTATGGCAAAATCTTTGGCCGGTTTTCGAAGGTATTTTCGCTAACAGATCTCAAAGAGGCGATTGCCCGCCCCTATGAATTAATAGATTCAGAATAACGCCATGACTATTTTGATACTCTAAAACCACTGTATGCTATGGGTTTACCTAAGGTTAAGCTTTGTGGCGCTTGAGTCAGGCTCAACAAGGTTTGGTTTGCCTTATCCTTACCACCACAATACTGGTCTTCTTGGCGCGAATGGCCTCTAACAAGGCTTTTTTATCTTGGCAATTGCCGCCGAGGGCATCATCACAGTTCTACTCATAGGGTTTTAAGGGGTTCGCACCATTTGACCGAACTCACCTATCACACTGTGCGATAACTCACCTCAACCGAATAGCCGTTATCTTGCTTGATAAAATCGACGAAGTTGTTAATGGCAGGCAAGGCATCTTCCCTATGGTGGGAAACATAAAGCAATTGACTCAGATGATGCTCGGCAATCATCTCCAAGGCCCGCATCACTAAGGTGCGATTGATAAAATCTAAGCCCTGATACGGCTCGTCTAAAACCAACAGTAAGGGCTGTTTAATCAGAGCTCTACCTATCAGTAATAACCGCTGCTGGCCGTAATCCAATTGCTTAAAACCCGTACTGGCAAACTCACTCATATGTAAAATTGCCAGCCATTCCTTCGCCAAATCGACCTGAGGTTTAGTGGGTTTATGGTAAAGGCCAATGGAATCATAAAACCCCGATAGCAACACATCGAGCGCCGAACAACTGACGCGGTATTGTAAATGCAATGCCGATGACACTATGCCAATCCGTTGTTTAATCTGCCAAATACTCTCACCACTGCCACGTGGCCGGCCAAAGAGGGTGATGTCGTTGCTATAGCACTGGGGATGATCCCCCAAAATCAGCCCGAGCAAGGTACTCTTACCGCAGCCATTTGGCCCACGCACTTGCCAATGTTGACCCGCGCTAATTCGCCAATTCACGCTTTTAAAAATCAAGCCGCTGACATACTCCACCTTGCCATTTTTAATCTCGACTAAGGGATCAAAGGCTTCGGCATTGTGGCGTTGGCGCTCCATTAGCGCTAACAACTCGTCGCTGCGCGTGGCCGAAAGCGCATTGAGCTGCGCCATCACAGGGTGGTTGTGCCATTGCTCAATCGACATAGGCGGGCTGAGCTTATGCACATGCTGGCCAGATTTATGCATCTCACTATTAAACAACGCCACATGGCTAATGCACGGCGGTAATTCTTCTTGGCGTGAGGTGATAACAAGCAGCTGGCTATGGGCGGCGACTTCGCTTAATAGCTTAGATAAACTCCCTTGATGCTCGGCATCAAGCCCTGCATAAGGGTCATCTAAAATCAGCAGTTGCGGTAATCCCGCTAGCGCACGTGCCAGCATCACTCGACGCGTTTCCCCCGTGGATAACTGCCGAAAACCCCGCTGCCGCAAAGGCTCAAGTCCCACCTTTTGCAATAAAGTAGGGAGTTGTTCGCTATCTTGACAGCATTCGAGCACTAAGGCCTCGACCGTCGAACCGTAATCCAGTTCATCCTTTGCTAACTCGCGTTCAAGCAATGCCTGTTGTAAGCCGAGTGACACCCAACCGATTCGTGATGGCAAGCCGGATATCACGCCCTCATCGGGCTGAATATCCCCCGCTAACATCCGCCCAAGGAGTGAGCCGCTATAACTGTCTGTGGCAAAAATCGCCCAATGCTGCCTTGGTATTAACTGCCAATCGTCGACTACCAGCAGCTCATTGCCACGGCCATAACGTAATCCCTTCACGGCAATCACCTTGTCCCCGTGTGTCACACTATTCCCCATTCCACGTCCTTAGGTATTCACCCCGATTAACATTGATTCGACCGATAGACATAAAAATCATGGCATTGAAACTCAGTAGAAAATGATTGCAGAAAAGCAGTTCACACAAGATAACAAAAAGCCCGTCCATGTAGAAACACATGAACTGGCTTAAGGTGCAAGCTCAAATAGGCTATTGAGTTTAAAGACAGCGAGCTTAAATACCAAGCTTAGATATCGAAGCGATCGACGTTCACCACTTTGTTCTAGGCTTTTACACAGTCTTGGGCGAATCTGTCTTTACCATCTTGCGCGCCATAGACTTCTGACACGGCGCGTAGATGCCCTCTTGCTTTTCCGACTTGCTCCACTTAGTCGACATATAGAGTAAGTTGACGAAGACATCATTACTCAGCGCGCCAGCGCTTATCGGTAAACATTGTGCTTAACGCCAGCACAGTTTGCATCCAACGCACGAAAACCACCGACCAATACAATATCTGTGAGGCGAGTATTGAGGGTGATAGTCAATAAAATCATGGACCATTTGCCCATCCACTACTCAGCGCTATCTGTGATAAAATGACGGCAGTTTTCCGTTAACTTCGACAAGGTAAAGTAATGAATCCCATTATTGCCATCTTAAAAGAACACAATGTCACCGATGCAAAAATTAATGAGCTTTTTCAAGCTTTAACCGATAACCCATTGATGGCGATGGGCATTATTGGCCAACTCGGGATCCCACCTGAAAAACTGCAACAACTGATGGCGCTGGTGATGCAAAACCCTGCCCTGATTAAAGAAGCCGTGCTGGAACTAGGTTTAGATTTTGCTAAGGTTGAAGCGGCCAAAGCGCAACTGCAAAAATAAGCCTTATTTATCCCGCGCCCTACGGTAAGGGCTGCATAACTTGCCCTTACCGCTCATCCATAAAATCGATACCCATTCAAACACTCATCGGTAAAATCGGCATATTTGATTACCAAAGAGACATAAACCTTGTCGCGCCTAAGCAAACTGTTCTGTTACAGTGGGTATATTACGCATTGCTACATAAAGGAACCCTGTATGCGCACCATCACAATGCTCTGTCTGTCATTCTTGCTAACGCTATGTTTAATCGGTTGCAATGAACAAACGCCAGCACAACCACCACAATCGGCAGTAACAGAAAGCGACGCAACGACTAGGCCCCAAAATATTGACGACTCAGCCGCACAAAATACCCCAGCCATCGCCGCCAAAGCCGTCGGCACAGAAACGCCCCAGCCACAGGTTGAACAAGATAAAACCCGCGCTCAAATCGCCTTAACCAATCCGGCCTCAGATAAAACCAACATTATCGCTAAAGGGGAAGGCATCATGCTTCAAGGCACTGTGAGATATATGAATTTAGAAGGTGGATTTTGGGGCATAGTGGCGGATAACGGACAAAAAATACTGCCTAAAAATCTTCCCGCAGAATACCGAAAAGATGGCCTGCGCTTAAGCTTTAGCGCACAGGAAATCACAGGCATGATGACAATCCAGCAATGGGGAACACTCTCCAGCTTGAGTGAGATTAGTGTGATAGGCCAAGTCGATAGCCAATCCAGCGATCCACGACTTTAACATTATGATTAATAAGGCCTTAACCTAACACTAAGGCCTTAACCAAAATGTTAACTTGAGGCTTGCGCCTGCTCAGCCTGCCACTCTTCAATGACTTCCTTTGCCGCCCGAAATGCTTCGATGCCCGATGGCATACCGCAATAAACGGTGGAATGTAATAGTACTTCTTGTATTTCTTCCACGGTGCAGCCATTACGCAACGCGCCGCGAACATGGCCTTTTAATTCCGCCGGAGCCTTTAATGCCGCAAGGGTTGCTATGGTGATCAGGCTACGGGTTTGTCGCGACAATCCCTCACGCGCCCACACTTCACCCCAACAGTTTGCCGTCACTAACTCCTGCAATGGCCGAGTAAACTCTGTAGCACTGCTTAGGGCCTTCTCCACAAAACCGTCGCCCATAACAGCCCGACGCACCTCAAGCCCCTTTTGGTATTGCTCATCGTTCATCGATGCATCCTTTTTCCTTATGTGATTAAGCTCTGTGATTAGGCCTATTGAACCGCCGCCAAAGACACAGCCCATCAAAAACATAACATAGGATTATTAGATTTCGATGCTTATTTGCGGCCTAACGGCCGAGGTGAATCAAGATCGTGGGGCTTCACCCCACACCCGACCAAGGAGGACTGCTCGTCCTATCCTCCTTGGATGCTCCAAGACGCCCCTAGCGAAGTTACATGCATTAGTTACTGGTCTCATACTCCAATAAAAATTGCCTAACGGCTCAGATGGGATATCCCTGTCCCCCCGAGCCTGCGCCATCATCCATGATGTCGCCACGGCATTTTTATCTGCGTATTTCGACAACTTCGCAGGGGAAGGTGTATCTCTTTTATATTTGGTGTTGCTTGCGAGTCATGCAAAGCAAGCAGAATTATGCCCACCATCCTTTAACAATGGGTGGCCCATTAAATTCATTTGCCAAAGCATCAAAAGGCCTTGATGACGGATTTAAAGTACATTTATAAGGCGACGAACTTGAATGCGGCAGAGATGGCCCAGGATGAACTGGAGACTATATGGGGTGATAAATACCCTGTGATGATTAAATAATAGCGTAACAAATGGGTGCGACTATCGATGTATTTCAAATACCTTGACTACGTTCGCACGGCCATTTACAAGACCAATGTGGTTGAAGCGTTACATCTACAATTCAGGAAATTGACCAAAACGAAGGGCGGTTTTGTTAACGAGAACATTTTACTCAAGCTGCTATACGCGGGTATATTGAAGGTTTGTGAGCGCTAGACCCACCCCATCCAAAATTAGAATTTGACGCTATTACAGCTTTCAATTCATTTTGATGGGCGCTAACAAACCCATGTCGACAAGTGAAATTAACCTGACACAGAATGATGAACAGCTTCCGTGGTGGTGATAGAGAAAAGAGCTTAACTAATTAGATAATACTAACTAGCTTTAGCAGGCTTCAAAATTGCATCCACGGTATCAAAAAATTTTTTCGCAGTTGCAATAGAGAATTCTGCTGTTGATTTGTCAACACTACTTTGAATATGGTAATCAGCAATCACTCTGTTACTTTTAGCTTGTTGAAGAGCATATCCAATTTTTTTACTGGAAATCTTATCTATGTTTTCTCCACCAACCGCAGCAAGTTCAGTGAAATATTTACATAAATCATTATGAGTTCCGCCGATACCTTCATACTGGTAACCTGAAACACTGTCTAATATTTTATGAAACATAGCATAATAGCAACGCCCAACCGCCATCCGGTAACCAATCTCGCTACCCAATGCTAAATTATGTTCTGCAACATCTAAAAAATGATTGTGGCATACACTCATGATTCAATAATATCCATTTATTAACGTTATGATATTCCTAGCATAAATGAAACGATTATATCTGAGTTTAAATCGTGCTCGATGACTGAATCTATGAACTCCTCGTTAGCTTTCAGAGCGGCCATTGAGCTTTCGTGACTCAAATCATCTAGATAATAAACTACTCTAACCTTGTTATCTTCAACGTCTTTTGAAAAGGACATTCCAGAAACATTTAGGTAATTATAACGTTTAAGCAATGCGGAGATGGTATTTCCATACGCTAAGAAATGTTCAAGCTCGGGCAGACCATAACTCTTATTATCTTCATAAAATTCATAGAATCCGCCTACTTCTGGAGTTGATTCATGCATTTTGCTTATCCTTTTTGCTGCTTCATCAGCAAGTTGGTAATCTAATAAAATGCTAGATAATCTGAATAAAAATTGATACGTGTCCACGCTGAAAATCACTGGCATCGCTTCATAAGCTATGTCACGAGCCGCAGAATAGTCATTCAGTTTAAGTAGGCTTGAAATAAAATTATGGTAAACAACTTCCGTATTTGCACCTATTGACACATACCTAGTTGACTCATGAAAGTAATGCTTACATTTATCTAGGTTTTTTTGGTTGCACTCTAATATAGCACGAACCATAAATCTTTCGGCAGGATCGTTTAACTCATTGATATTTTTAATTAATAAATGCTTTTCAAATTCACTAATGACTTCGCTACGTTCATCATGAGCAATAATTCTGTCAACAAGCTCTTTTGACTTCGATGCTGGCTGTAATGCCATATAGTTAGAATCCTTTTCAAGCGATTTGTTCAGATTTTGGGCACCGCATTATACGGGGAAAATCTTCAAAGACAACATTCCTGTTGTTATTGTTGTATCCGAAATGAGAGCAAAGCACAACAAGAAAGATGAATGCAGAATCAATGGATTGATAAAAATTAGTAAATACAAGTAACTATCACATTAGTGCCAGTCATGACTTGTGTTTTATGAAATTATTGATATGTGGGTCAATCATAAAATTTAATGAGCAAAAAAATTTAATGAGCCACCCCTTGTTAAATTTTCTAAAAGGTATTGTGGTCAATGAAAGATGGGTAATAAAGATAGGACATATATGGTCACCTCGGTGTTAGCAAGGCCAATGTCCCATTTTATTCAAACTACATTTACGTTAATCGATAATTTACCTTTCACAACGGGGTATCGGTCGTTAATGATTAGCGGTCTTGCGACATATATCCGGCGTCTGTTGCGCCCTAATGAGATCCAAATTGACGTCTTACCCTCCTTGGCATCCACATGACCTCGAAGGCCACTGTCCCGATCAGGTTTTGGGTAAGACAAACCGTTTAACTCATTAATACCATTACCGCTGTTGTGCTTTGATGGACATTTATCTATTTACATTTTGAGTCTATTTACGCAAAAAACGCTGTATTACGCCGCAACTTTACATGCCTTATCCATATCAAATGCTTGCCCGCGGCTCATCACCACAAACACCATCCGCGCCATCTTATTCGCCAAGGCGACCGCCACTTTGCAAACGTGTTGGCGTTGTTTAAGTCGTTGTAGCCACAGGCTTAGTGAGTCGTCTTTCTTATCGCACCAGTTCACCACGGTTCTTGCGCCATGGATAAGTAACCGCCTGAGCGTTTGATTGCCGCGCTTGGTTATCTTGCCGAGCCGATTTGTCGTACCGCTACTGTACTGTGAAGGGGTTAGCCCTAGCCATGCTGCTAATTGCCGGCCATTTTTAAAATCATTCACTTCATTAATGCTGGCTAATAGGGTTGATGCCACGATAGGACCGACACCGGGGATGGTTAGCAGTAGGGAGTACAGCGGCATCGCTTGGGCAAGGGCTAATATTTCCTGTGCAATCTGGTCGATTTGTTCATTTAAATACAACTGAAACTCATAGAGTCGTTGAATAAACCCTCTGGCAACCGTGGATAACTCGTTGTCAGCATCTTCAAGAATGAGCGGAATGGCTAACATCAACTGGCGGCGAGTCTTTGCGATAATCAGGCCGTATTCCGCAAGGAAACCACGCAGTTGATTGCAGTTAGCGGTACGATTCTCCACCAAGCGCTCACGAATGCGCAGCAAAGATTGAATGTCCTGCTGCTCGACCGTTTTTGGACGAAGTAGACTCACTTTAGGACGGCCAGCGGTTTCTCCGATGGCAACCGCATCATTGGCGTCATTTTTATTACCGACTAGCATGGCTTTTACCATTCTGGCGGGGATAAGCTTGACGGTATGGCCGAGCTTTTCGATAGCCCGCCCCCAGTAATTAGCACTGTAACAGGCTTCCATCACCACTAATGTCGGTTCACATTGCCTAAGGGTATTGAGCAATGCAGAACGGTTGATTTTACGATTAAAAGCAATGGTATTGTCATGATTGAAGGCAGCCACTTGGAAGACAGTTTTTGCCAAATCAATGCTGATGAGTTTATAGTTCATATCGGTCACCTCGCGTCAGATTTTGTGCACCTAAATCATGGCACATTGCGATGCCGAGACCGAGGTGACCATCCCAGCATCCATAACTCTTTTGGGTTTAACAGCCGACACCGAGATTACAGAAGTTCACCATTCCCTCGGAGTTGCCGCAGGGCATTTGCGTTCGTTGCGTGATCGAGGCATGGATGCCGAGATAGCGTCAGTCGAATCAGGGACGAGCGTCTGACGCGATAGCATAAGGACGCTAAATGCCCAAGGGGCTTTCAACTCCGTTGGGGGCGTCTTGGAGAATCCAAGGAGGATAGGACGAGCAGTCCTCCTTGGTCGGGTGTGGGGTGAAGCCCCACGACTTTGATTTTGGCTTTTAAAAGTAATCAAGAATGATAAGACCATCTAACCACCAGCAAAAGTATACGATGTTACACTTTTAGCAACAATTTCAGTGCTTAAACTCCAAAAAGTGTAGCTAAGTACACCTAGCTTGAAAAACGCCGCTTCCCCAAGTTACCAGACCAAAAACAAAACCCCGACTCAGTTACCCGAGTCGGGGTTTTCATTTTTCTCTTACAAGAATTTGGGTTTTAAGCGATTAAGCTAAAGACCGCAGATGTTTTTGCGCAGGATAAATCGTGTTAGTACAAGGCGCTGTGAGCGTAGCATACGTTGTTTGTATGTGAGCGAGCAGCAACGCCGTAATCACCGATTTAAACCAGCAAAAATGTCGGGTAAGGAACAAGCATTACTGCTTGTCCCTCCCCTAAGAACCGTACGTGCGAGTTTCCCCGCATACGGCTCAAGCCTTTATAAGTCAGTAGTAAATACTGACCAGCAACTAAAATCGTACAACAAACAAATAAATTCGGTAGTACCTAGGCTGCAAAAGCAGCCTAGGATTTGGTTTTAGAGATATCCGTAGAATTTCGCTACAAATGTCATCAATCCGGTTACGGCATAGATAATTTGAGCTACATCCACTTTTACCTCAATTTTCAGATCAATTTTCATAGCTGATGCTCTGATATGATCTGGGGCCCCAGATGTTAAATATCTGGCGTATTTATACTGCCCTAGCCTAGGACAGTTCGTGGTTCACATAACCGGTTTAGCAACCACGCTTCGAGCCATAAAGAATATCCTTTCACCTCTATTACAAGCGCAGCCAGCAATAAATTGTCCCCAGGACAGTGTCCAAATATTCTATCTAACCCATCAGCGATTCCTGCCGGAGTCACCGGCGGCTTGCATGCCGCATGAACACACTACCGAACCTGATTTAAGTTGTCACGATTTATTGAATGTAACTGTCGATGACAATTTGGGTGCAACAACACTAAGTTATCCATTTCATCACTGCCACCTTTCACTCTTTCCACAATATGATGAATATTCCATCCTGTTTCTTTAGTGATCTTGTGACGGCAAATAGGACAACATTTCTGTTGTCTGAGCCAAAGTATCAGCAGTCTCCTTTGACCTTGCATTGAGTCACGCCAAGCTCGCTCTAGGCGCTGCTCAAAGTATTCCTCAAATGCCAAGTCATAGGGATTAGCTTCTCCTTTGATCTTAGTGTGTCGCTTTATCGCAGTATCATTGGTGTATACCAGCCGTTTAGTAAAGCCATCGACTGTCATACCTGAAAACACCCAATTTCGTGGACCTGCTGTTTTAAAGTATTTAGCTTTAATCCAGCGTTTTTGACGATTTTGATGTCGTCTACGGCACCACTGCCAGAGTAGTTTCCAAACCCGATAATCCACGTAGTTAAAAGTCTCCTTCGCCACAATGTGACTATGGTAGTTAGCCCATCCTCGAAGGACAGGATTAAGCAGGCTTATCAGCGTTACCACCTTTACCGTCTTATTACTTTTAACAATATCGCGAACCTTCTGGAGCACGTTACGCAAGTTCTTACGGCTCGGCTTTATCAGCAATTTGCCATTGTATTTACGTACGTTTTGCCCCAGAAAATCAAACCCTTCATCAATATGCGTTATCACCGTTTTTTCTGGCGACAGCATTAACCCGCGCTCAGCCATAAAGGCTTCTACGACAGGTTTGACTTCGTTGACCAACAGCTCTTCCGAGATGCCAGTAATAATGAAATCATCCGCATAGCGCACATAATTGACTTTGGTCTTGTAACTGGCTTTAGTGTTCTTCCTCCCAAAATGGGATTCAAGCACCGCTTCCAATCCATCAAGTGCCATATTGGCCAATACAGGAGAAATAATTCCTCCTTGAGGCGTTCCCGCATCGGTTGGGTTTAATCTACCGGACTCCATAAAACCTGCTTTCAACCATCTACTGAGCACTTGTTTGTCCAAAGGTATATTGGCAAGTAACCAGTCATGGCTGATGTTATCGAAGCACCCCTTGATATCGCCTTCGAGCACCCACTCCGAGGAGTTTTTACGACTCAGATTGACAAAACATTGTTCAATCGCATCGTGGGTTGAACGCATAGGACGAAATCCGTAGCTATTTCGATCAGCAGTCGTTTCCGACACAGGCTCCAAAGCTAGCAGGTATAGTGCCTGCATAGCCCTGTCGAGCATGGTTGGAATTCCTAAAGGCCGACGTTTACCGTTAGCTTTAGGAATGTATATCCGCCTTAACGGTTTTGGCTTGTAGCCTTGCCGTTTCAATCGAAATACCGCCTGCCACTTAGATTCAGGTGTACTCCATAACTCCCCATCGACACCGGGCGTCCTTTTGCCTCGGTTCTCAGTTACTCGTTTGACTGCCATAACTTTGCCAGCAAACGAGCGCACCAACATTCGTTGCAAAGCCTTAACCTTGCGCCATTGTTGTTGCTTAGTCGCCTTCGCGATCCGTACTTGTAGCTCTCGCACCTGACGTTCAACGGCATACCAATCAATGGTGTGCCAGCTGTTCGCTGGGTGGGAGAACGCAGGTACAACTAATGCTGTACTCATCTTGCTTTTCTCCTTGATAGTTAACAACAACTCCCAGATCGAAAAGCAGATAGATCTCCCCTGACGGGAGAGTTCTTCTGCTCCCATCAGGGGTCGGGCAAAATATAAAATTTTGCCCTTTAGTTACTATGCGTGAGCGCTTTACAAGCTTTCACACGATTAAAGACCAGTTGGACGTGGGCTTCGTTTCCGACGGAGGAACATTTAACCCCCTATCCTCTCCATTACAGAAAGGCATTCGCTTTTTCCAACCTCCTACACCCACACCTTCAACAATTCCCCTTACGGGTCATCTGCCCTCATAACATTAATTATGTAGGGCGAAGGGATGGGGTTGCCGAGTTCCATGCCGATGACACGAATCACTTAGGTCCTACCAATACACCGAAGGCTGTGTGGCAACGTATCTCCAGATGTAAGAGAGATAACCAGCCTTGCACCATTTTGGTTAAAGCGCGTCAGTAGCTTGCGCTTTTTGCGGTTGACGGTGCTTGTTAGTAGTTCACATAAGTTGACCATATGATCCAGCCTAGTCTCTCATCCGCCTGCTACTGGCGAAATCTTTGGTATACCTCACGGTAAAACCAAACCCAATGAATGGGGAATACATTGTCAGGAAGCTTCACACCCCACCATTACTGGTGGCGCACTATCCCTAGGCTACTGCTGGCTGCACAACAGGTTCGCTACTTCATTGAAGGAAGCCGAACAATCATCAGACACAGCTTCACACCGGCAGGTGCTATAGCTGCTCAATAGTTATCCCTGAAAAATTCACGTATTTGTGACTTCTTCAGAGTGAATATCGCTTTGGCGAGAGACACAGGATTTCCCATATGCCCTGTTATATAAAGCCGAGATGAAGACCTCGGACAGTAAATAGGATAGATGCTTTTCTCAAATCTTTGGCAGAGTATCGAATGCATCTATCTCAACATCATAACTGGGTATTGGTCTTGGCCAATACCTAGAAGATAGACTTTATAGTCTATTATCCGGGTTTTGGCAACCCGGATAACGGGTGAAACAACTATTTATACTGGATTAAAAGGGGGCTCGTTGATATTCAACATGCCCCCCGGCGTTATTTCCACAATTTTTGTGGAATGCCAAAGGTAGTTCCAGTCAGGCTAGCTACACCTGCTCGACTCTCGTCGCACTACATCATGCCGCCCATTCCGCCCATCCCACCCATACCGCCCATATCTGGCGCATCAGCCTTTGGTACTTCAGCAACCATAGCTTCTGTGGTGATCATCAGGCCAGCGATAGACGCGGCGAACTGTAACGCGCTACGGGTTACTTTAGTTGGGTCAAGGATACCCATTTCTAACATATCGCCGTAGGTGTCGTTACCGGCGTTGTAACCAAAGTTACCAGTGCCGTTTTTCACTGTGTTAGCCACAACTGACGCTTCTTCACCCGCGTTAGTGGCGATTTGACGCAGTGGCGCTTCCATCGCGCGCAGTGCGATAACTACACCGTGCTTTTGGTCTTCGTTTAATACTTCAACATCAGCGATCTTAGACGCTACACGTACCAGAGCAACACCGCCGCCAGGAACCACGCCTTCTTCTACCGCAGCACGGGTTGCATGCAGAGCATCTTCAACACGGGCTTTTTTCTCTTTCATTTCAACTTCAGTTGCTGCGCCAACTTTGATAACCGCAACACCGCCAGCTAATTTAGCCATACGCTCTTGCAGTTTTTCTTTGTCGTAGTCTGAAGTTGATTCTTCAACTTGTTGTTTAATTTGGCTTACACGGGCAGCAATTTGTGCTTGCTCGCCGTTACCATCGATGATGGTGGTGTTGTCTTTGGTGATGACCACACGTTTAGCCGTACCTAAATCTTCCAGTGTCGCTTTTTCAAGCTCTAGGCCGATTTCTTCAGCGATAACAGTACCGCCAGTTAAAATCGCCACGTCTTGTAGCATAGCTTTACGACGGTCACCAAAGCCTGGGGCTTTAACCGCAGCCACTTTCACAATACCGCGCATGTTGTTAACAACTAGGGTTGCTAATGCTTCGCCTTCAACGTCTTCGGCAACGATCAGTAATGGCTTACCGGTTTTTGCCAGACCTTCAAGGATTGGTAACAGTTCGCGAATGTTAGAGATTTTCTTGTCTACTAACAGGACAAATGGGTGATCTAATTCAACGCTGCCGGTTTCTGGCTTGTTGATGAAGTAGGGAGACAGGTAACCACGGTCGAACTGCATACCTTCGACTACGTCCAGTTCGTTTTCAAGCGCTTGGCCTTCTTCGACTGTGATCACGCCTTCTTTACCGACTTTTTCCATTGCTGTGGCAATGATTTGGCCGATTGACTCGTCAGAGTTTGCAGAGATAGTACCGACTTGAGCGATCGCTTTTGAGTCAGCGCAATCTTGAGAAAGGTTTTTCAGTTCGGCAACGGCAGCGATAACTGCTTTGTCGATACCGCGCTTAAGATCCATTGGGTTCATACCCGCTGCAACGGCTTTTAAGCCTTCAACAACAATGGCTTGAGCCAATACAGTTGCAGTAGTAGTACCGTCACCGGCGGCGTCGTTGGCTTTAGAAGCAACTTCTTTCACCATTTGCGCGCCCATGTTTTCGAATTTGTCGGTCAGTTCGATTTCTTTGGCAACAGACACACCGTCTTTAGTGATCAGTGGTGAGCCAAAGCTCTTGTCTAACACTACGTTACGGCCTTTAGGACCTAAGGTCACTTTCACTGCGTTCGCGAGAATATTTACGCCAGCCAGCATTTTTACGCGAGCGTCGTTACCAAATACAACTTCTTTAGCTGCCATTTTGAATTTCCTTTACATTTTTAATGATTAATTGGAATGTCGAATTGATGCGAAGGATTAACCTACTACTGCCATCAGGTCAGCTTCCGACAGGATCAAGACTTCTTGACCGTCGATTTTTTCTTTCTTAACGCCGTAACCTTCATTGAAGATCACTACATCACCCACTTTCACATCCAGTGGTTTAACTGTGCCGTTTTCCAAAATACGGCCATTGCCCACTGCAAGGATTTCACCGCGGGTTGATTTTTCAGCGGCGCTACCAGTTAAAACGATGCCACCCGCTGAAGTTGACTCAACTTCTAGACGCTTAACGATTACGCGGTCATGTAATGGACGAATATTCATCTATGAACTCTCCTAATGATTTAATGCCCAACAATCGAGGCGATTTGTGATGAAAAAGAGGAGGCACGTCCGCCTTCCCCTTTGATGTCTGTGATATGGGGTTTAAGCCCCCCAGATCCAAGTGCCTTTTCAAAAAAAAGTTTCATTTTTTTGATGTCAGTTTTTTCAAGTGGGCACAATCCTGCTAGAATCTCGCCTCCGCTCGCAAACAAGGCATTATTTCCCCCATGAAAGACAGACACGGGCTGCTTAGCGCGCCAATTGGTCGTGTACTGCTCAACATGAGCCTCCCCAACTTGATTGGCATTATGACCATTCTCGGGTTTAGCCTCGCTGACACTTTTTTTATCAGTCAGTTAGGGACAGAAGCCCTAGCGGCGATCAGTTTTACCTTTCCCGTGACCTTAGTGATTTCAAGCATTGCCATCGGTATTGGCGCCGGGGTATCGACCAATTTAGGGCGACTGATAGGTTCGGGAAATGCCCCAAGGGCGAAGGTCTTTTTACACGACGCCCTACTGCTCACCTTTGTATTAACTGCCAGTTTAGCCGCCCTTGGCAGCATCTTTATTACACCGCTCTTTAGTTTACTCGGCGCCAATGAGAGCAGTTTGCCGTTAATCCACGACTATATGATTTACTGGTATTTAGCGGCGCCGTTATTGGTCGTGCTGATGGTGGGCAATCAGGGTTTACGCTCCACGGGCGATACCCGTTCCCCGGCGATGATTATGGCGCTGGCGGCGATTATTAACCTTATCCTCGATCCTTTACTGATCTTCGGTATTGGGCCGTTTCCCCGTTTAGAGATCCAAGGTGCGGCGATTGCGACGCTTATCGCTTGGGTTGTGGCCCTATCATTATCTAGTTATCTATTGATTATTAAGCGTAAAATGCTGGAGTGGGCCGCCTTCGATATCGATAGAATGCGCGCCAACTGGAGTCAATTGGCCCATATTGCTCAGCCTGCGGCATTAATGAATTTAATCAATCCGTTAGCGAATGCTGTGATTATGGCGATGCTGGCCCATATCGACCATAGCGCTGTGGCGGCTTTTGGTGCCGGCACTCGGCTCGAGTCATTACTCTTGATTGTGGTCATGGCGTTATCCTCGAGCCTGATGCCCTTTATCGCGCAAAACTTAGGCGCAGGACAACCCCAAAGGGCTAAGCAGGCTTTGCTGTTATCCCTTAAATTTATCTTAGTATTCCAGACCTTACTCTATATTCCGCTGGCGTTTTTAGCTCAACCTATCGCCCATTTATTCAGTACCGATCCGCAGGTGTTAGAGTGGCTAAGTTTTTATATTCTGGTTTTACCCTGCGCCTATGGCCCATTAGGCATAGTGATTATTTTTGCCACGGCGCTGAATGCTTACCACAGACCCATGAGTTCCTTAGTAATTAACCTCTGCCGCTTAGTGCTACTGATGCTGCCGCTGGCGGCGCTGGGCTCTTATATCGATGGGGTGAAAGGTTTATTGCTCGCGCTCCCCATCACTAATCTGCTGATGGGGATTGCCTGTTACTCTTTAGCCCAGCGGATCTGTGAACCTGCAAAGGTCGTCACCGCCGATGCCAATCTTGAAGGCTGATAGCGCTTTGCAGTGCGCTTAGCTGTGAGTTACCGTCGAAAACGCAGATCATCGTTGGGGAACGCTTCCTTCGAGGCTTTACATACTCTGCGCGGACTCACTTCGCTCATATTGGTCGGCATACCGTTGGGGGCGAGTTCTTGCATAATAAAATCGATAAAACGACGACTGGCCAAGCTGACATAACGCCTCGATGGATAAGCTAAATAGCATTCTCCTTGGTGGGCTTCGATTTCAGGCAGCAGGCTAATTAGCTCCCCAGCCTCCACAAAATCGACCACGACTTCAGCTGGGGCATACACTATTCCTCGCCCCTGCAGGGCAAACTCCACCGCCACTTCGACACTGTTGGAGCAAAAATTCCCTCGAACTCTCACTTCCTGCTCGGCACCTATCCAAAGTTCATTGAAGATTTTGCCGTTTGATAACCGAAATAGGGACACATTGTGGGATTCGATCTCCTGGGGCGTTTTCGGGGTGCCATGTTTCGCTAAATATTCGGGGCTGGCATAGAAACGCAGATCCGTCGTAAACACGGGCCGCACGACCAAGTCTAAGGTGTCTAATGCGGGTTCAACCACAAAGGCGACATCGAGATTATTTTTAACCATATCAATGGATTCGGCGCTGCTAATCACTTCGACGGTTAATCTAGGGTGCAAGTCCATAAAACGGAAAATAGCCCGCATCAGCACATTCATACTGTGGATAGGGAACATTTGGATCCGCAGGTGACCACTTATTTCGGCATCGTCATTGGTCATTTCGAACAGGGTTTCATCGAGCTGGGCCAAGATCTTTTGCGAACGCTGGTAAAAATGGCTACCCGCCGAAGTGAGGGTCATTGAACGGCTCTGGCGATGGAAGAGTTTGATGTTCAGTTCATCTTCCAATGCCTGTAAACGACGGCTGACCGTTGACTTAGGTAAGTTAAGTAAATCAGCGGCTTCGATCAAACTGCCCGTTTCTGCTATTCGGTGGAATAGCGCTAAATCCTCTGTCTTCATATTCACCCTAAATTCAATCTCAATAAGTAGGACTGATAATCCCAAACTATCCCGTTTATTGCAACTGGTTTAACTGTTATCTTCGCCGCCACAAATGCTGACAAATTGTTACAAAGGATACTCCACCATGCCATCATATCGACGTTTGCCCTTAGCTATGCTGCTTTCGGTCCTGCCGCTTTCTGTCCTGCTAAGCGGCTGTTCGCCGGCTGAAAGTTCTGTACAAACGCCACCAATTCGTCCGGTCAAATTATTCGAGGTGGCGCAGCTCGAAGGGGGAGATTTTAGAACTTTCCCTGCCAGAGTCGCCGCCAATAGCCGCGCCGAATTATCGTTTCGAATTTCAGGGCAATTAACCGAACTGGCATTGGTGGAGGGGCAAACCGTTACCGAGGGGAGCTTGCTGGCAAAGCTCGACGACAGAGACGCCTACAATAATCTGATGACCCGCGAGGCGGAGCATGAACTCTTAGCCGCCGACTTTAAACGTAAGGTCGAGCTGCTCAATCGCAAGCTGATTTCACAATCTGAATTTGATAGCGCCCAGGCGCAATTGAAATCCGCTAAGGCGGCCCTAGCGGCGGCGCGCGATCAACTCAGTTACACCCGCTTAACCGCGCCCTTTAGCGGCACTATTGCGAAACGGTTAGTGGATAATCACCAGATAGTGCAGGCCAATCAAGGCGTACTAACCTTGCAAAACAATAACTTGCTCGATGTAAGCATCCAAGTGCCCGAGGCCATGGCCGCCAGCTTAAACGAGTATATCAAGCAGCCAAACTTTAGCGCTAAGGTGCGTTTTAGCGCGTTAGAAGGCATCGCATTTGACGCCAGATTTAAAGAGTACTCGACCCAAGTCACCCCAGGTACTCAGGCCTATGAAGTCGTGTTTTCATTACCACAACCTAAAGATATTCAATTACTTCCGGGTATGAGCGCCGAGTTAACTTTGGCCTTAGTCAAGGCCACAGAACACAGCAAAACTCCCGCGGCCGCCATAGTCCCTGTGACAGCTATCGATAAGAGCGACCAAGATGGCAAAGTGCAGGTTTGGCTATATCAAGCCCAGTCCGGTGAGGTCACCCCCACTGAGGTCACGCTCGGGCGAGTGACTAACCAAGGGATTGAAATCTTGGGCGGTATTAAAAAGGGCGATTTAATTGTGAGTGCTGGTGTTTCCCAATTATCTAATGGCATGAAAGTTAAGCCGCTACGCTGGCAGCGTGGAGTATAACGAATGAATATTGCTGAGTATTCCATCCGCCATAAAGTCATTAGCTGGATGTTTGTGTTGCTACTCCTCGTGGGTGGCGGCGTCAGTTTTACTGGTTTAGGGCAACTCGAATTCCCCGAATTTACCATTAAAGAAGCGCTCGTGATCACCGCCTATCCCGGCGCATCACCGGAGCAAGTCGAAGAGGAAGTCACCCTACCGCTTGAAAATGCGCTGCAACAACTGGATGCCGTTAAGCATGTCACTTCGATAAACAGTGCTGGCCTGTCGCAAATCAAGATTGAAATCAAAGAAAGCTATGACAAAACCAGCCTGCCACAGGTATGGGATGAAGTGCGCCGTAAGGTTAACGATACCGCAGGACAACTGCCCCCCGGCAGCACCTCGCCCAAGGTCTATGACGACTTTGGCGATGTCTACGGCATTTTGTTTAATCTTTCTGGCCCGGATTATAGCAACCGCGAATTAACCAACTATGCCGACTACCTGCGCCGCGAGCTAGTGCTAGTGCCTGGGGTCAAAAAAGTCTCAGTTGCGGGCAGTGTAACCGAACAGGTCGTGATTGAAATCTCCCAGCAAAAACTCTCGGCGCTGGGGCTAGATCAAAGCTATATCTATGGCCTAGTCAATAATCAAAACGTGGTCTCCAATGCGGGCAGTCTCGTCATTGGCGACAACCGTATTCGCATCCATCCCACGGGCGAATTTGGTAGCGTTCAGGATCTCGCCCGTCTGATCGTCAGCCCACCCGGCAGTACTGAACTGATTTACCTCGGCGATATTGCCCATATTGAAAAAGACTACGATGAAACCCCCGATGTGCTGTACCACAACCGTGGAGAAGCGGCGCTATCACTAGGCATATCCTTCTCAAGCGGTGTCAACGTGGTGGAAGTCGGCCAGAGGGTGAGCGATCGCCTAAGCGAACTCGAATCCCAACGTCCGATAGGCATGAGCTTAGACACTGTCTATAACCAGAGTCTGGCGGTCGATCAAACAGTCAACGGCTTCTTGATCAACTTACTCGAATCGATTGCCATCGTTATCGCCGTATTGCTGCTGTTTATGGGCCTACGTTCGGGTTTGCTGATGGGCTTAATCCTGCTGCTCACTATTCTCGGTACTTTTATCGTGATGAAAGTGCTGGGCATTGAGCTGCAGCTTATCTCCCTCGGTGCGCTAATTATCGCTCTGGGTATGTTGGTCGATAACGCCATTGTGGTCACCGAAGGGATTTTAATTGGCCTGCACCGTGGTAAGACTCGCCTCGAAGCGGCCAAACAAATCGTGGCTCAAACCCAGTGGCCGCTATTGGGCGCGACTGTGATTGCCATTATCGCCTTTGCGCCCATTGGCTTATCGCAAAATGCTGCGGGAGAATTTTGTCGCTCACTGTTCCAAGTGTTGATGATCTCCTTATTTATCAGCTGGATTACCGCGATAACCCTAACGCCATTCTTCTGCCATTTACTCTTTAAAGATGCGCCGAGTGATGAGGAAGAACAGGACCCATACAAGGGCTGGTTCTTCAGCCTTTATCGCGCCAGTTTGACCTTTGCGCTGCGTTTTAGAATCACCAGCATTGTACTGGTTGGCGCTATGCTCGTCAGCGCAGTTGTTGGCTTTGGTCATATCAAAAATGTGTTTTTCCCTGCCTCGAATACGCCAATCTTCTTTGTGGATATTTGGATGCCGGAGGGCACAGACATTAAGGCTACCGAGCGTTTTACCGCCGATATTGAGCAGCTATTACTCAAGCAAGCCGAGGAGCAACATACTGGCCTTGTCCACCTCACCACAGTCATAGGCCAAGGGGCCCAACGGTTTGTCTTGCCCTATCAACCGGAGAAAGGTTACCCCGCCTTCGCCCAATTGATCATCGAAATGCAGGATCTTGAATCATTGCAATCCTATATGCCTGAGCTGGATAAATTTTTAAATCAACACTTTCCCCAGGCACAATATCGCCTCAAAAATATGGAAAACGGCCCGTCGCCCGCCGCCAAAATAGAAGCGCGCTTCTATGGTGACGATCCCCAAGTATTACGTGCTCTCGGGGCACAAGCGGAAGCGATTTTTCAGGCAGAACCGAGCATGGACAGCATTCGCCATGATTGGCGCAATCGAGTGCCCTTAATCCGCCCACAATTAGAAAATGCCCAAGCGAGGGAAACGGGGATCAGCAAGCAAGATCTCGATAATGCCCTATTGGTTAACTTTAGCGGTAAGCAAATTGGTTTATATCGTGAAACCAGCCACCTATTGCCTATCGTCGCCAGAGCCCCCGCCGAAGAGCGCCTGCAGGCCGACAGTCTGTGGAAGCTGCAAATTTGGAGCAGTGAACACAATACTTTTGTGCCCGCGACCCAAGTGGTGAGCAATTTTAACACTGAATGGGAGAATCCCCTGTTAATGCGCCGCGACCGTATGCGTATGCTCGCCGTGCTGGCCGATCCCAAATTGGGCAGCGATGAAACTGCCGATTCTGTGCTGCGCAAAGTGAGGGACAAGGTCGAAGCTATCGAGTTACCCGCGGGTTACCACCTCGAGTGGGGCGGCGAGTATGAAACCGCGGGTGAAGCTCAAACCGCAGTATTTAGCTCGATTCCATTGGGTTATTTGGCGATGTTTTTGATTACCGTATTCCTATTTAACTCGGTGCGCCAACCGCTGGTGATTTGGTTTACCGTGCCGTTGGCCCTGATTGGGGTTTCCGCCGGACTCCTGTTATTCGATGCCCCCTTTAGCTTTATGGCACTGCTCGGCCTGCTGAGTTTATCGGGGATGGTGATTAAAAACGGGATTGTCTTGGTCGATCAAATCAACCTCGAACTCAGTGAAGGGAAAGGCGCCTACCTTGCCCTTATCGATTCCTGCATCAGTCGCGTTCGTCCTGTGATGATGGCGGCGATCACCACCATGCTGGGGATGATCCCACTGATCCCCGACGCCTTTTTCGGCTCCATGGCGATAACGATCATCTTTGGTTTAGGTTTTGCCTCATTACTGACCCTGATAGTGCTACCAGTGATGTACAGCTTGGCCTTTAACATCAAACCGAATGCGGTGGCGAGCGAGAAGCACTAGCCCGCCATTCCCCCTAAACGCTTCCCGGCGTGGCCGATCGATGCTGTTTATTAGCATCGATTGGCCTTTTCATTTTGGGGAGTTCAAGAATAGCGGCCCGATAGCTTGAGGCTTTACACAGAGAAAAGAGAGTCGAGCAGAAAAGCGGATTATGCCTTTGGATCTTTGGGTTGCTCGTCTTTATCGGCCAATTGATGACTCTCGGGACGTTTATCGCTAGGGTCAGCCTTATGTTCAAAGTCGCCTTCGTACACATTGCCATCGGCATGCTTATCTTGCTCGAAGGGATGCTGCCCGAAAGGATTTGTTTGCGAGCCAGAATGAGGTCCAAATGGGCCCGCACCAAAACCGCCGTGCATTCCGCCCTGTAAACCAGATACTACGCGCAGTTGCAAACGTTTAAACACTAAGGCAGCAATAGGACGACGGGTTAAAGGAGTCAGCAATAATAAACCAATAAAATCAGTCACAAATCCAGGGATAACCAGTAACACCCCCGCCATAGCTAACATCATGCCTTCGACAATTTCTGGCCCTGGCGCCTCGCCTCGGGCGAGTTTTTGCTGCACTTGCATAAGCGTGCTTAGCCCTTGGCTGCGCACTAAAGACACGCCGAGCACAGCGGTAAACAGCACTAGGCCTATGGTGGTCCAGGTGCCCAGCACTTCACCCACACGGATAAGCACTGACAGTTCAAGTACCGGGATCAGCACAAATAATAAAAATAGGATTAAAAACATACTGACCTCAGTTTTATCTCACAATCTTGAAAACTAAATGGGGGCGATCCGGTCTTAATTCAAGTCACTCGGGAGGCGCTGGCTATAAAGGAGTGAAACTTCTGATATTTAGCTCACCCTTTTGTTAATACGTTAATGTATGAGACCATAAAAACACGTAAAGTAGCTTAGCCTAATAGGCTTAAGCGAAGTTTAAGATTATTAAGGGACGATACCCCACACCATGCAAGCTCAGTATCTAGTGGTCAGCACCAGTTGCCCCGATGAAATTCAGGCAAAGCGTATCGCTCACGCCTTAGTGGAAGCGCGCATCGCCGCTTGTGTGCATATCTCGGCGCCGATCAACTCCATTTATGTGTGGGAAGGCAAAATCTGTGAGGAGCAAGAAATTAGCTTACACATTAAATGTTTACAAAGCCGCTATGCCGAGCTAGAACAGCTTGTGCTTAAACTCCACCCTTATCAAGTGCCTGAAATTATTGCCGTACCCGTGGCTCACGGGCTACCAGCCTATTTAGATTGGATAAAAGATAACACTCAGCCATGAAAAAACTACTTAGCCTTATTTTCACCGCCCTACTGCTGCTTACGCCCTTAACTCAAAGTAGCAATGTTTTCGCTAATAGCTTCGGTTTTCTAAAAAGTGAGCCAGAGTTAATGCCTGTCGATCAAGCCTTTGCCTTCGATTTTAAGCAGGAAGGTAATAAGGTTACCCTCAATTGGGTGATTGCCGACGGCTATTACATGTACCGCGATAAGCTTAAATTTAGTGTCAATGGTGCCGAACTTGGCACCATAGATCTACCAAAGGGTAAACCCCATAACGACGAATATTTCGGTGAGCAAGAGGTTTACTATACCTATATCGATATTCCCGTTGGCCTGAAACAAGCCGATGACAACGGCACCCTAAGTGTGACTTTTATGGGTTGCGCCGAAGGTAAACTCTGTTATCCGCCAACCAAACGCGATGTCACCCTTAAAGCAGTTGCCGCCAATGATGGCCTGTTAGTGAGCACTGACAATGCCGCGGCGCCAAGTGCAAGCAGTGGCGAAGAAGCCAGTAGCGTTCAAGCACCCACTCAACCTATTACTCAGCAAGATACATTAAGCCAAATGCTCTCAAACGACAGCCTGATTTGGACCTTAGTGATCTTCTTCGGTTTAGGTATAGGTCTGGCACTCACCCCCTGCGTCTTCCCTATGTACCCGATTTTATCAGGTATTATTGTCGGCCAAGGGCAAAAACTCTCGACCGCAAAAGCCTTTACCCTGTCCATGGCCTATGTACAAGGTATGGCAATCACTTATTCAATTTTAGGTTTAATCGTCGCCTCGGCGGGGATGAAATACCAAGCGGCGCTGCAACATCCCGCCGTATTAATCGTGCTCGCTATTCTGTTCTTTGTGCTCAGTTTATCTATGTTTGGCCTATACGATCTTAAGCTGCCATCGAGCTGGCAGGAGAAGATGAACTCAGTATCAAACAATCAAAAGGGCGGCAATTTAGTTGGCGTATTTTTGATGGGGGTGATTTCAGGTTTAGTGGCATCGCCCTGCACTACGGCCCCACTTTCTGGTGCCTTAGTCTATGTGGCGCAGACAGGTGATTTATTGCAAGGCTTCCTCGCGCTCTACGTGCTGAGTATGGGGATGGGTGTGCCGCTACTTATCATAGGCACTTCGGGTGGTAAGTTGCTGCCACGCGCGGGCGCTTGGATGAACATCATCAAGACTGTGTTTGGCTTCCTGCTGATCGCCGTGTCTATCGTCATGCTCGGCCGTATTTGGACGGGTGTGGTTTCCGATGTGCTTTGGGCGCTATGGGGCATTAGCTTCACGGGTTACCTGATGCACCAAAACAAACTCAGCGCCTTTAACTGGAAACAAACTGTCCGTTCAGTGCTGCTTACTTTGGCGCTATTAGCTAGTTTCTCCTACGGTTTTCAGGCGGTCATGGGTCACTTTGGTTTTACCCACAGTCCAGTTGCGACTGCGACAACGACCGAGCAAGCCCATGGCTTTAAACGGATAAAATCCATTGAAGATTTAGACCGTGAAATCGCCGCTGCGACAGCTGCTGGCAAGCCTGTGATGCTGGATCTCTATGCCGATTGGTGTGTTGCCTGTAAAGAGTTTGAGGCCATCACCTTTAAGGACGCCGATGTCCTGACTCGGATGAATAAAATTGTCTTACTGCAAGCGGATGTTACTAAAAGCGATGCCGTGGATGTGGCACTGTTAGAAAAATACAATGTCCTCGGGTTACCCACATTGCTGATGTTTAACGAGCAGGGTGAGCAAAGGGAAGATTTACGTGTAACGGGTTTTATGGGGCCAAAGGATTTTGCCGCCCATTTAGATCATCTGCTGAATTAGTCTAACTTAGACCGCCCACGGCGCATCCCCAGTTAGTTTTACTGCAACTTCAACAAAAAGCGGACTTTTTTCATTAAAAGTCCGTTTTTTTATCACGCTGTCATCGATTTCTTATACAATCCCCATTTAACCTAGGCTTTTTTAGATTGGAGCATTATGGAACCTGCCATCCTCATTATCACCCTTGTCTGCGGTATGCTTGTCAGCCGTATAGGACTGCCACCGCTTATCGGCTACCTAGTGGCGGGTTTTGTGTTGTTTGTACTCGGAATAGAAAAAGACAGCCTGCCACTGCTGCAAGAACTCGCTAACCTTGGGGTCACCTTACTGTTGTTCGCCATAGGGTTAAAACTCGATATTCGCAGCCTATTTAAGGCTGAAGTATGGGCGGGTTCGAGTGTGCATTTGATGATATCCATCCTGGTTTTTGTGCCTATTCTCAAATTGCTCGGTCTTTTTGGTTTAACCCAGCTCACTAGCCTTAATCTCGAACAATTGACCTTACTCGCCTTTGCCTTAAGCTTCTCTAGTACAGTTTTTGCGGTAAAAGTATTGGAAGATAAAGGGGATATCCAATCCCTCTATGGCCGTGTCGCCATTGGTATCTTGATTATGCAGGATATCTTCGCCGTACTGTTTTTAACCATTTCCAAGGGCGATGTGCCTTCGGTTTGGGCCTTCGCATTACTCTTATTACCGCTGGCTAAGCCTCTCATTTATAAAGCTTTCGACCGTGTTGGCCACGGTGAACTATTAGTCCTTTTTGGCCTAGTAATGGCGCTGGTTGTCGGTGCTTGGTTGTTTGAGTCTGTTGGCTTAAAACCCGATCTCGGCGCCCTAATTATCGGTATCTTGTTAGCGGGGCACAAAAAATCATCTGAGCTGGCAAAATCCCTATTCTATTTTAAGGAGCTTTTCCTTGTCGCCTTCTTCTTAACCATTGGCCTCAATGGTCTACCTACGGTATCGGATATTGTTATTGCGGCACTGTTAGTATTACTCGTCCCACTGAAAATTCTGCTGTTTGTGTACATACTCACCCGCTTTAAACTGAGATCCCGTACCTCAATGCTAGGGTCATTTAACCTAGGTAACTTCAGTGAGTTTGGTTTGATTGTGGCGGCAGTAGCCACCAGCAAAGGCTGGCTCCCTCCCCAATGGCTAGTGATTATTGCGGTTGCCCTAAGCTTTAGCTTCCTGCTTGCGGCGCCGTTAAACGCGACCGTAGGTAGAATTTATCAACGATTCCAGCAGCGTCTCGTCAAACTCGAAAAGCGGCCGTTGCACCCAGAGGACCGACCTATCGCCATAGGCAATCCACGTTTTTTGATTCTAGGTATGGGGCGCATAGGTAGCGGTGCCTACGATGAGCTGCGAGCTCGATTCAGCGGTGAAATACTCGGGATCGAACATAAACAGGAAATCGTCGATCTGCACCGGGCCAAGGGTCGTAATGTGGTGCAGGGCGACGCCGCCGATACCGATTTTTGGGAGAAACTCGACAGAGCCCCAAACCTCGAATTGGTATTACTCGCTATGCCCCACCATGCGGGGAATCTGTTTGCCGTTGAGCAACTCAAGAAGCTCAATTATCAAGGTAAACTCAGCGCCATAGTGCAGTATAGCGATGATGCGGCTTCCCTGCGGGCTTCGGGTGTGCATAGCGTCTACAACCTCTATGAAGCGGCGGGTGCTGGTTTTGTTGACCATGTGGTCGATGAACTGCTTTCAGGCTCAGAGACTAAGCATACTGAAGCAGAGGCGGTTGATCATAAAGCAACGCTAAATGCCGAGGCGACAACCCAAGTTTAGCCGTGCTTAGGCAAAAACTGCCTTGAATTAAAATCACTTAATAATACACTGTACCGATTCAGAGAAACCTCTCCCTGAATCGGTATTTTCACCTTCAATACGGCCTTAGACTCCTTGAAAATCAATCCACTAGACTAATCCCCTTGACTGGTGTTAGCGCACCTAAAAACCATCTCTAGGTTATATGATCTTTGCCATACAAAATCTCAGTTACATCGCCGACTCAGTCGTGATATAAATCGAAGACAAGAACGAAATTAGCTCAGCTTTTTTGGAAGTTTTCACAGCATGTCAAATCCTGCGCAGCGCGCCACTAAGTTATTTGTCCAAACCTTTGGCACTAAAGCCGATGATTTATACCAAGCTCCTGGGCGCGTTAATCTGATCGGTGAATACACAGATTACAATGATGGCTTCGTACTGCCTGCCGCCATTAATTTTCATACGGTTATCGCGGTAAAACGCCGTGAAGACACTAAGTTTCGTGCCGTTGCCGACGCCTTCCCCGGACAAATTAAAGAGTGGACCTTTGGCAAAGAAACCGACATGAACCCCGAAGACGGTTGGGTCAATTATCTCAAGGGCCTCACCGCCGCCATGGCTCATACTGGCTTATTAGCCAAGGGCTTAGACTTAGCCGTGGTAGGTGATGTACCACTTGCGGCAGGGTTATCCTCCTCCGGCGCCTTAGTGGTGGCCTTTGGCACTGCGATAAGCGACAGCAGCCAGCTACATTTGTCCCCAATGGCCGTGGCGCAATTAGCCCAACGCGGTGAGCACCGTTATGTCGCCTCGGCTTGCAGCATTATGGATCATATGATCAGCGCTATGGGGGAGCAGGATCATGCCCTGCTGATTGACTGCCTAGACCTCGACAGTGAAGCCATCCCCATCCCAGAAAATTTAAGCCTGATCATCATAGATGCCCATATAGAGAAACAGCGTTTAGCCGCCATTAGCCAGCAGCGCCGGGATGAATGCGCGAAGGCCGCCGAGCATTTTGGCTTAGACGCACTGCGCCACCTCGATTTACGCCTGCTAGAAAGTGCAAAAGGACAATTAGATGACACCCTGTACCGCAGAGCGAAACACGTAGTCACAGAGAATAAACGCACCCAGAGTGCAGCCCGGGCACTAGAGCAAAATAACATCTCAAAATTCAGCCATTTAATGGCGCTATCCCATGCCTCCTTGCGGGATGATTTTGAGGTGACACTGCCAGAATTTGATACCTTAGTCGATATTGTCAGCCAAGTGATTGGCGAGCGCGGCGGTATCCGTATGACAGATGGTTGCGTGGTGGCATTAGTTGACCATGAATTGACGGATGCTGTGGTTGCGGCGGTAGAACATGATTTTCTCGATAAAACGGGAATAGATGCAACGGTTTATCTCTGCTCAGCCAGTGCAGGGGCCGGCCGTATCGACAATTGAGTCACTCGACCTAAGTACGTCCAGCCACAACCTAAACCTCCCCCAATACCATACGAATTCAGCTTGGATTCCTATGGTATTAATTATTTTTAAAAGGCAAAATCAAACAGTTACTCTGACATATTCAATATAGAGGGAAGCTAAATGGTACATTTCAGCGTATTAGAGCCTTGGACAGATCCCCGCGGTGGCGATATCGAGCGGGTAAGGATCGACAATGGCATACTCGCATTAGAAATCATCAGCTTAGGCGGTATTATCCGCTCCCTATGGGCCCCAGATAAACACGGTGAACGTGGCAACATAGTGTTAGGTTGCGATAGCGCCGAAGATTACCTCACCCAAAACGCCCATTTAGGCGCCATCGCCGGACGTTTTGCCAACCGCATCGCTAACGGCAAAATGCACTATCAAGGGCAAGATTATCAATTAGATATCAACCAAGCGACGAATTGCCTCCACGGTGGGCGCGAAGGTTTTAATCGTAAGAACTGGCACCTAGGCCCCTTACCCGATGGGGTACGCCTGACCTTAAAGAGCCCAGATGGCGATATGGGGTTTCCAGGAAATTGCACAGTACAATTAGATTATCGCTTAGCGGCGAATAATCTTTTTGTGGAAATCTTAGCTTCTGTGGATAAAGACTGCCCTGTCAGCCTAACCCAGCACAGCTATTTTAATCTCGATGGCTCAAACACTAACCATGAGCATCGGGTGCAACTCGATGCTAGGCGTTATCTCACCATGGATGCAGTTGGTGTGCCAACGGGGATTGCCGATACTGCCGGATCAATTTTCGATTTGAGTCAGCCGATACGTTTAGGGGACAAACTGCATGCCGCTGACTTGGCGAGCACCCGCGGCTATGATCACTGTTATCTTATGGATAATACCGACGGTTCACTCGCCCGGGTGGGTTGCCTAAGCAGCCCTATGAGTGGCCGCGCTATGACCCTATTCACCAACCAGCCTAGCGTACAACTCTACTGCGCTAACTTCTTAGAGGGAACTCAGGGGCGCAATCAGCAGGTATTGCAGCAACACCATGGCGTCTGTTTAGAGCCGCAAATGCTGCCCGACTCACCCAATCAAACTGAGTTATTTGGCGATGCCGTGTGGCTAGTTCCGGGTAAAGTCTACCACCATATTAGCCGCTATCAATTTGATATAGATGCCTAAATCATTGGGCCTAATATATTACAGCACCCAGCAAAGTAATCTGCCATGCTAGACCAAGACTTAGCATAAACGGGTAAGTAAATAGGGATGAGAGAGTTGATATTAAGGAACGAGGGGTTCGTAGGGGAAGGTAGCGATAAGGAATAAAATAAGCACTACTTTATCCCTTACACTCACAGAGTCAGCCCTTAGGCTGGCTTTGTGTTAATCATCAAAATCATCGCCCCAATCTTCATCAAAATCCGCGCCAATAGCATCGGTTTCAATTTCAGGCTCAACTTCAGGTTTGGCCTTACGCACAGGTCCAGTTTCCTTGACGTTGTTCAGGTCGATTCGAGCTTGATGCTTACTCATGAATTGAGCTCTAGCCGCCTTCCATGCACCACCAAACTTAGCCTCAGCAGCTTTTAACGCAGCCTCATCTAAGTCATATAGGTTCACTTTGACTATGTCTTCCACATACTCAACAATGGCATCTCGCTCTGTATTGTATAGGTAGATTCGTCCCGGGGAGGCGTCTGGCAACTGGTTGTCATGCACGACAATCGCGTTGCCTTTCGATGTTCTCAGCTCACCATACCAAACCTGTTTCTTTGCTGTGTTATACATATATGCCAATACCCTTAAATCAACACATACACTATGAGTTTTTTAGTCTGAATAAGCGAAGCGTCGCTTGCTTTGATCCACGAATAGCGCCGGAAAGTCTCTGACGTTTTCAACTGGGTATTTTTACAGAATATTTCCGATAATCAATGCCTCATACCATGAAATTTTCACTTATTACGCATTAATTTCGACCAAAGTCCCTAAAAAGTTTGGTCACTAACGACTTTAGTCTAAAAAATCATCGCAGCAAGTTTTTATTCGTCCCCTCTTACTCACCAAAGATAATCAAACCTAAGGTGAATTCATCTGCTCATTCGGTCAATGTGAGGACCACTTTTCCCCGGTGCGCTCCCGACTCCATTAATGCATGGGCCTTAGGCGCTTCGCTGAGTGGGAAAGTCGCAAAGATATTGGGCACAATTTGATGGCTATCGAGTAGCGGCCACACGCGCTCATGTAACTGTCTAGCAATCTCGGCCTTGGCTTCAACGCTCTGCGGTCTTAGGGTTGACCCCGTCCAGACAATGCGCTTCGCCATCAAGCGAAAAAGTTCGATCTCGGCCTTAGGGCCACGTTGCATGGCGACAGAGACCATGCGGCCATCCATTGCAAGCGCCTGTAAATTGAGGTTAATAAAATCGCCGCCCGCGATATCAAACACCACATTGACCCCTTTATTTTGGGTAAATGCCATCACGGCTTCGACAAAGTTGTGAGTGCGATAATTGATCACCTCTTGGGCACCGAGGCTCAAACAATAATCGCGTTTATCATCCTGCCCTGTAGTGGCTATCACCCTTGAACCTAAGGCGCTGGCGAGTTGAATCGCCGTGCTGCCGATCCCGCCCGAGCCGCCGTGGATCAGCACAGTTTCGCCCGCTTTCAGTCCCGCTCGCATAAACAGGTTGCCCCATACGGTGAAGAAGGTTTCCGGCAGTGCGGCGGCCTGCACATAACTAAAGCCCGTTGGAATAGGCAAACAGTGGGCTGCATAGGTGAGCGCATACTCACCATAACCACCGCCCGGCACTAAGGCGCATACCTTATCGCCGATTTGCCATTGGCTCACGCCTTCACCCAGAGCACAAATATCCCCGGCGACCTCTAACCCAATAATGGGTGATGCGCCCGGCGGTGGCGGATAAGCACCGACCCTTTGCTTGATATCCGGGCCATTTACACCCGCGGCATGCACACGGATCAACACTTGACCAGCGGCAGGGACAGGCAAAGGCGAGCGCGATAGCCGCATCACCTCGGGGGCGCCGGGCTGTTCAACTTGGATATGGGTGTACTCACTGGGTAAGGCTGATATAGGTAAAGCTGACATAGATAGCTCCTAAAATTTGGTTCACGCTCCCATCATAGCTATCTCAATGGGCAATATCCCTAAGAATAGCCAGTTTTATTCTGCCATTGTAAAGAATCCGCCTTCTTAGAAGGCGGCTTTGACATGCCCCTGGAAGGGGCTATTCCAAGAACCTACATCATCTGCAACGACAATTGAGCCTCATGTGCCTGATCTTGTTTATCTTGATGGCG
Organism: Shewanella sp. KJ2020; assembly: GCF_024197625.1. Taxonomy (NCBI): domain Bacteria; kingdom Pseudomonadati; phylum Pseudomonadota; class Gammaproteobacteria; order Alteromonadales; family Shewanellaceae; genus Shewanella; species Shewanella sp. KJ2020. The sequence goes on from NZ_JAKUKD010000014.1 coordinate 69,407, forward strand.
CAC